>NZ_JARFIS010000299.1:0-325 GCF_029076575.1 Faecalibacterium sp. DFI.5.82 | reverse complement strand
GCCGTGCTCTACAATGCGGGCGGCGGCGAGCGTGCGGTCTATGATTTTGCGTGCACGGAGCTGAAAGATGTTTCGGTGGACGCGGCAGGCAATGTGGCCCTGCTGCTGGCATCGGGGCAGGTCTCTCAGGCTGTGACGCTGGACAAAAACCTGAATGTCAAGTTCAGCGCCGCTGTCTCGGCGGCAAATTCCATTGTCCGGGCGGGGAACCTATTCTATCTGCTGGCCGATAACGCCGTGGTGTGCTTTGATGCGTCCGGCACCCAGCAGTGGAGCCAGAACCTTGACACCAGCCCGCAGGCATTGCTGGCCAACAGCAAGGATC
>NZ_JARFIS010000298.1:0-325 GCF_029076575.1 Faecalibacterium sp. DFI.5.82 | reverse complement strand
GGCCGTCTGCCCAGACAGCGCTCTCGGTGGGGGTGACGACGAAGTTGGAGTTTTCGCCGTGGACGCCGGAGAAATAGGTCAGGGAGGTGTAATGGTCGGGCAGGTACTCGCTGGAATGCGGGTCACCCACCGGGATCAGATAAACGTCCACGCCGTTGGCCTTCATGGCAGCCCGCAAGGCAGCCAGGCGCTCAGGAACCGTGTTCATGCTCATAATAAAAAGCCTTCTTTCTTCCATCGATCATCTATCTGCCGGAAAAACGTCCGGCGGCGGGGGTCATTGTGTTCTATTGTACCATCACTCCGGGCAGAATGCACTTCACCG
>NZ_JARFIS010000297.1:0-325 GCF_029076575.1 Faecalibacterium sp. DFI.5.82 | reverse complement strand
CTGCGGCCGTGAGGTCATGCTGCCCCGCGCGAAAATTGAAAAAAACATCAAGAAAGTGCTCAAGCCCGGCGCTGCCGAGTAACCATTGGGTCATGTAAGGAGAACTGCACAGTATGTCAATACTGCTTTCCCAAATGGAGGCTGTCAGCCACCGGTTTGAAGAACTTTCCATCCGCCTGAACCAGCCGGAAACAGCGGCAGATCCTGCTCTGTTCCGCCGCCTGATGCAGGAGTATCACGAGGCGGAACCCGTGGTGCAGGCTTATCAGGCCCTGACCACGGCGCAGGATCATCTTGCTCAGGCCAAAGCCCTGCTCGAGGGCGA
>NZ_JARFIS010000296.1:0-325 GCF_029076575.1 Faecalibacterium sp. DFI.5.82 | reverse complement strand
TTCAGCAAACCTTCCAGCACACCACTCATTATCATCGCCCTGTGGTACAGGCCATCTGCTGCCGGGGTCTGTAGCAGCGTTGTCACTTTGGCACCGCCGCCGGACTGGCCGACTACCGTCACGCAGCCGGGATCGCCGCCAAACGCTGCAATATTGTCCCGCACCCACCGCAGTGCCAGGATGATATCATCCCCACCCGCATTGCCGGAGTTTGCGTACTCCTCCCCAAAATCGGAGAGATCCAATTAGCCCAGGATGTTCAGCCGGTGGTTCAGTGACACCACCACGCAGTCCCCTTCCCGCGCCATGTTTCCGCCCTCGTAGG
>NZ_JARFIS010000295.1:0-325 GCF_029076575.1 Faecalibacterium sp. DFI.5.82 | reverse complement strand
CGCCAGCCACGGCGGAACGATGGTGGCAAACGAGGTAGCCGCCGTTCTCTCCCCAGCGGCCAAAAAATGCGGCTTCAAGGACAAGGGCTATATCTGCGATGAGGAGGACGCACAGGAAAGCGTAGTGCTCCGGGAGCTGCTGGACAAAAAGCTGTGGAAAATCCCTGACCGCATTAAGGACAAAGGACAGTTTGAAGAAAAACTCAATCAGTCCATCCGGCAGTATCACACCGAATACTGGCGGGCAAGGCAGAGCGGACGAGAGGCCGCCGAAGCTGCCCGCAGCACAGCCCCGGCCAAAGAGGCCGCAAGATAACCTCGGGCC
>NZ_JARFIS010000294.1:0-326 GCF_029076575.1 Faecalibacterium sp. DFI.5.82 | reverse complement strand
CATGTTGGCAGAAGAACGCTTCGCCCTCATCCTTGACCTGCAGGCCCGCCAGCGCACTGCCACCGTGCAGGAGCTGTGCGAGGCGCTGAGCGCCAGCGAGTCCACCATCCGGCGCGACCTGAACGTGCTGGACAAGCAGGGCAAACTGAACAAGGTGCACGGCGGGGCCACCCTGCCGGACAGCCCCTTCCGCACCGACGAGCCCACCATGGCCACCACGGAAGAGCGGGCGGTCAGTCAGAAGCAGAGCATCGCCCAGGCGGCGGCAGAACTGATCCTGCCGGAAGATTTCATCTATCTGGATGCAGGCTCCAGTACGCTGGCTC
>NZ_JARFIS010000293.1:0-326 GCF_029076575.1 Faecalibacterium sp. DFI.5.82 | reverse complement strand
TGCTGAGCACCCAGTGCGTGGGCGTCAGGACCAAGGTCTCCCAGCAGGAGCAGATCGCCGCCGAGCGGATGAAGCAGATGCTCCGCTTGGTGGAGGAGCACTACGCCGAGGAGCTGACCGTGGAACGCATCGCGGCCAGCGTGGCCCTGAGCGAGAGCGCCTGCCTGCGCAGCTTCCGGCAGATGCTGGGCATCACGCCCATCCAGTATGTCAAGCAGTTCCGGGTGGAGAAGGCCGCCGAGCTGCTCCGTTCCACCCGTCTCAAGACGGGCGAGATCGGGATGGAGTGCGGCTTTGCAGATGGCAGCTACTTCATCAAGACCTTC
>NZ_JARFIS010000292.1:0-326 GCF_029076575.1 Faecalibacterium sp. DFI.5.82 | reverse complement strand
AACGAGATCCTGATCTTTGATGAGCCCACCGCTGTTCTGACCCCGCAGGAGATCGACGAGCTGATGGAGATCATGCGCGGGTTCAAGAAGGAGGGCAAGTCCATCCTCTTCATCACCCCACAAGCTCAACGAGATCATGGCAGTGGCAGACCGCTGCACGGTTCTGCGCAAGGGCAAGTATATGGGCACTGTGGACATCAAGGACACCACCACGGAAGAGCTTTCCCGCATGATGGTCGGCCGCGATGTTCAGCTGCAGGTGGACAAAAAGCCCGCCGCCCCCGGCGAGGTGGTGCTGGGCGTGCAGAACGTTACCATGCACAACG
>NZ_JARFIS010000291.1:0-326 GCF_029076575.1 Faecalibacterium sp. DFI.5.82 | reverse complement strand
GCCGCAGACGTGGTCGCCGCTCAGGCCGACCTCAGTGCAGGACAGAGGAAAGATCTTGTCCGTGCAGGTCTCCGTCCCGCCGCCGTCTGAGGAGCTCTTGCCGACCGTGATGGTGGTGTTCAGCAGAGCTGCCCGCTCGTTGGCGGTGAAGGCGTTCAGAAAACCGGCGAGGCCACTGTACGGGTTGACGCCGTTCCAGTCGTGGGAGGAGTCCGGCGTCTGGTCTGCGGAGTGCTGCGCGGTGTACCACTGGCCGGCAGCCGCGGGGCTGTTGAGCCACTGGCGTAGGTTCGAGTAGATGTAGCGGTTGTTGCCGTAGTTGCGGC
>NZ_JARFIS010000290.1:0-326 GCF_029076575.1 Faecalibacterium sp. DFI.5.82 | reverse complement strand
TGTGCTTTTGGGCAATACTGGATGCCTGAAAAACATTGTTTTCCAGTTCCTGTTCCGTGCGCCCGGTGTTCAGAACCAGAAAGGTGACAAGGAACATCCGCTCGTTCTGGCTCTGCAATTCTTTCAGCAGGGCTTTGGCATCCCTGCCGTAAGTTTTCAAATCTGACGGCAGAATGTCTATATCATAACCGGAACGGATTGCTATTTTCTGCTCCTCAATGGTACTGCGATCCAGTTCCGTGATGGTGCGCTTGACCGTCTTGATGGCCTTGTTCTGGTCAACGGACTGGATGTGCATGGTGACGATCTGGCTGGAATCCATATCG
>NZ_JARFIS010000029.1:0-1159 GCF_029076575.1 Faecalibacterium sp. DFI.5.82 | reverse complement strand
GGTGCTTGTAGGCACAGGGTTTCAGGTTCTTTTTCACTCCCCTCCCGGGGTGCTTTTCACCTTTCCTTCACAGTACTATACGCTATCGGTCACTGGGTAGTATTTAGGGTTGGAGGGTGGTCCCCCCGTATTCCGACCAGGTTTCACGTGTCTGGCCGTACTCTGGATCCTGCGCAGCTCTCTCCGTTTTCACCTACGTGGTTCTCACACTCTCTGACCGGCCTTCCCATGCCGTTCGGTTAACAGATTAAGTCTTAAAAGCAGTCCGTACCCCGAAAGTATTTCTACTCTCGGTTTGCCCTCTTCCGCGTTCGCTCGCCACTACTTACGGAATCTCGTTTGATGTCTCTTCCTCGCCCTACTTAGATGTTTCAGTTCAGGCGGTTCCCTCAATACACCTATTTTAAATTTCAGTGCATTGTACCTGAGTATGAACCCAGGTGAGTTTCCTCATTCAGAAATCTCCGGATCAATGCTTATTTGCAGCTCCCCGAAGCTTATCGCAGCTTATCACGTCTTTCATCGGCTCCCAGTGCCAAGGCATTCGCCCTGCGCCCTTGTTCGCTTGACCTTTCAAACGTTCTTTCAGAACATTTGGTATCCTCTTGATTCTCTCTTATTGCCAACGAAGATTATTGTTACCCTTCCTTTTGAAATTGCAATATTTCTTAAAAGAACTTACTATAATCTTTGTTTCGCAGTTATTATTCAGTTTTCAAGGTACGTCTTGGTGATGTCCCTCAAAGCCCGGTCTCCCGAAACTTTGATTTTCATCACATGGTGGGCCAAAATGGACTCGAACCATCGACCTCACGATTATCAGTCGTGTGCTCTAGCCAGCTGAGCTATTGGCCCATGTGGTGGAGATTAAGGGAATCGAACCCTTGACCCCCTGCTTGCAAAGCAGGTGCTCTCCCAGCTGAGCTAAACCCCCACATAAGGTTTTGAGTAACCCCTTTTCAGGGCCCTCAAAATCGAACAATATCTACTCTGCTTGTATCTGTCACCTGTTCCAGACGGTCGACCATCTTCGATGTTCTTCCATCTGCCTGACTCCTTAGAAAGGAGGTGATCCAGCCGCAGGTTCTCCTACGGCTACCTTGTTACGACTTCACCCCAATCACCAGTTTTACCTTCGGCGGCGTCCTCCTTGCGGTTA
>NZ_JARFIS010000289.1:0-327 GCF_029076575.1 Faecalibacterium sp. DFI.5.82 | reverse complement strand
GATGTCATTGCGATGTCGCAGTATTTGAACTATTGGTGGCCCAATCTGCCAGACTGGCTTTCCGGCATTATTCTGATCGTTATCTTGACGCTGGTAATCGTACCGGTTTTGTCAAAGGCCATGGTTTTCGGATGCGCCATTTTTTCCAGGACGCTGCCAGTCTTAACGATGATCCCGCTGCGTGAGGCCCGACTCATCCCCGAAACGATGGCAACTGGCGCTGCTAAAATCAGTGGACATGGTGAAGCGACAACCATTACTTGAGCAAAACGACTGGGATCTTTGCTGCCCTTGTAATTGGCGGCATCGCTTGGATCGTCAGCAAAG
>NZ_JARFIS010000288.1:0-327 GCF_029076575.1 Faecalibacterium sp. DFI.5.82 | reverse complement strand
GGATCTCGCACCCTTTGCCGTAATAGGCATCCACGCCGTTGTAATAGTACATTGCGGTGGTCTCTTTTTCCGAAAAAGAGAGCGAGTACATCGGGAGCCAGTGCTCGGCCGAATCGGCCGGAAACGCTTCAGTCACGTTTCCCCGCCCCTCGTAGACCGGAGCGACCAGCGGATAGGAGGAATAGAGCATCCGGGAGCGGTCGTTAATGATGAACATCGTGCTGCCGTTCCGCACAGACCAGTCGTCCAGCTTGTCGATATCCCGGCTGGAAAGAACGCGCCGGTCGATATAGCTCTGCAGCTCCTGCACCTGTTTTTCCACAGCCC
>NZ_JARFIS010000287.1:0-327 GCF_029076575.1 Faecalibacterium sp. DFI.5.82 | reverse complement strand
GCCGGGATTCTCGGCGTGGTTGGGGTTATACCAGCAGGTATCCAGCCCAGCGTTCACACCGCCCTGCACATCACTGCTCATGCTGTCGCCCACCATCAGCACGTGCTCACGGTTCTCCACGCCCAGCGCACGGAGCGCGGCATCAAAAATCTTGCGGTTGGGCTTTTCTCTGTCCATTTTTTCAGAAACGAACACATCCTCCACAAAATCCAGAATGCCGGATTCCCGCACACGGCGGCTCTGCACCCGGTCAAAGCCATTGGTCACAACAGCCAGTGTTGCCACTTCTGAAAGCTCCCGGAGCACGTCCAGCACGTTGGGAGAAGC
>NZ_JARFIS010000286.1:0-327 GCF_029076575.1 Faecalibacterium sp. DFI.5.82 | reverse complement strand
TCTGCGGCACCGGTGTCGGCATCAGCATGGCCGCCAACAAGGTCAAGGGCATCCGCGCCTGCTGCTGCTCCGACAGCTTCAGCTGCGAGTACACCCGCCGCCACAACGATGCCAATGCCCTGTGCAAGGGCGGCCGCGTTGTCGGCCCCGGCCTTGCCTGCCAGCTGGTGGATCTGTTCCTGAACACCCCGTTTGAGGGCGGCCGCCACGAAAAGCGCCTTGCAAAACTGATGGCAATCGAAACCCGATAAACATAAAAAGGAGCGTGTATTTATGACCCCTATGATCGTTGAGCATCCCCTGCTGCAGCACAAGCTGAGCATCCTG
>NZ_JARFIS010000285.1:0-327 GCF_029076575.1 Faecalibacterium sp. DFI.5.82 | reverse complement strand
CCACGAGCGCCATGGCCCGGGCATGGCCGAGCTTGAGCGTCGCCTGGGCGTCCTTGTTGACGAAGGTCTCCTCCACGGCAACCTCGTCGGGCCTCTGCGCCTCGACGATGCGACCGATCCCCTCGAACAGCTCGCGCAGGCGGAGCGCCAGCGGCAGGTCGCCGTCCGAGGTGACGACGCCGCAATCGCCGTAGGTCAGCTTGCTGCCCTGCGCGGTGATAAGGCCCCAGCCGGTGCGGCGGAGCCCCGGGTCGATCCCCAGGATGCGGACGATGCTGCTCATGACGCTCCAGGGTTATGCTCGGGCCTCGTCGCGGTCCGGAGGCC
>NZ_JARFIS010000284.1:0-327 GCF_029076575.1 Faecalibacterium sp. DFI.5.82 | reverse complement strand
GATGGGGATGTTCTGCAGGTTGGGATTGTCAGAGGAGAGCCGCCCGGTACGGGCCTCGGTCTGATTGAAACGGGTGTGGATGCGGCCATCCTCGCCAATGACCATGAGCAGACCCTCCACATAGGTGGAGTTCAGCATCTGACAGGCACGGTACTGGAGAATGTCCTCCACCAGCGGGATGTCCCGCAGCTTTTCCAGTGTCTCGGCATCGGTGGACCAGCCGTTCTTCGTCTTTTTGCCGTGGCGCAGGCCCATGGTTTCAAAGAGCAGGGTGCCCAGCTGTTTGGGGCTGTTGGGGTTGAAATCGGAGGTACCTGCCTCCCTCTC
>NZ_JARFIS010000283.1:0-327 GCF_029076575.1 Faecalibacterium sp. DFI.5.82 | reverse complement strand
ACGAGATCGACCGCAACATCAAGATGCACATCTCGCCCATCAACATTACGGAGCACACCACCAACCCCCAGCTCCGTGTCCGGATGCAGGCCAACAAGCGGGGCGGCGAGGTTCTCAAGTACCTGCCCCGTCTGGTGGAGGGCGGCATCGCCGTCAACTGTCAGCTGGTGCTCTGCCGGGGCATCAACGATGGCGAAGAGCTTCGCCGCACCTTGGGCGTCCTGCTGGAGCTGACCCCTATGGTGCAGAGCATTGCCGCTGTGCCCTGCGGTGTGACGGATTACCGACAGAATCTGTTCAAGCAGTCCCCCTATGATGCCGAGACCA
>NZ_JARFIS010000282.1:0-327 GCF_029076575.1 Faecalibacterium sp. DFI.5.82 | reverse complement strand
CCATCCTGACCAGCGGGCAGGCCGCCAGCGCCCCGGTAGGCGCTTCCCTGCTCCGTCGGCTGGTGGAGGCCGCCGGGCCTGACCTTGAGATCCTGGTGGGTGCGGGCGTGACCCCGGCCCATCTTCCGGCTCTGGCAGCTGAGACAGGCGCGCACGCCTTCCACATGTCCGGCAAGCAGGTGCTGGACAGCCGGATGACCTTCCGGCGGGAAGGTGTTCCCCTGGGCCTGCCTGGCTTCTCCGAGTTTGAGGTCTGGCAGACCAGCGAGGAGACCATCCGTGCCGCGCGGCGGGTCCTGAACGAATTATAATCCTCCATAAAACGAC
>NZ_JARFIS010000281.1:0-327 GCF_029076575.1 Faecalibacterium sp. DFI.5.82 | reverse complement strand
CTGGACGAATCCAGCGGATTCCCGCGCCTGCACTACGTTTTCGATGTGTCGGACACCGGGGTGCGCCGCAATTCCCGTGACCCGGAGGTGTGGCAGCTCGGTCCCGATTTGGTGCAGTCGGTTTCGGAAATGTTGAGCAAGACCTACGGCATCAGCGGCGAGCGTGTCAGCCAGCAGCTTGCGGATGTTGCGGGGAAACTGGTGGCGGATTACTGGGACAACCACGGCGGGGACATTCGTGCCATCGTTGACGGTTCGCTCTTGATGGATTATGATGAAGCCGGGGTGGAGATGCAGTTCAAGTCTGCCGCCGCCATCAGCGTCACC
>NZ_JARFIS010000280.1:0-328 GCF_029076575.1 Faecalibacterium sp. DFI.5.82 | reverse complement strand
AGGTCGGTGCGGACGGCAAGGTCTACTTTGCCGTGGTCGGGCAGGAGAGAGCGGAACAGGGGCTGGAAATTGCCCTGCGCACCGAGCTGCTGGCCCACACCGGAACAGGTGCGGTATACGTTTATGAACCCGCTGCCCGCACCGTGGAGCAGGTGGTGGGCGGCATTGCCGGAGCGTCCGGCCTTGCGCTGGACGAGCGCACCCAGACCCTCGACATCTCCGACCTCGGCAGCCGCTGCATCTGGAGCGTTGCGGCCACTGCCCGCGGCCTGACTGCAGGGGGCAAGGGATGTCAGAGCAGCTTCAGCGGGCTGCCGGGCTTTCCCGG
>NZ_JARFIS010000028.1:0-1337 GCF_029076575.1 Faecalibacterium sp. DFI.5.82 | reverse complement strand
AATCAGTGGGATATCTTATCTTTGGGTCGGCTTCACGCTTAGATGCTTTCAGCGTTTATCCGATCCGTACGTAGTTGCCCAGCTATGCTCCTGGCGGAACAACTGGTGCGCCAGAGGTACGTCCGTCCCGGTCCTCTCGTACTAGGGACAGCTCCCATCAAATATCCTGCGCCCACGACAGATAGGGACCGAACTGTCTCACGACGTTCTGAACCCAGCTCGCGTACCGCTTTAATTGGCGAACAGCCAAACCCTTGGGACCGAATACAGCCCCAGGATGCGATGAGCCGACATCGAGGTGCCAAACCTCCCCGTCGATGTGGACTCTTGGGGGAGATCAGCCTGTTATCCCCAGGGTAACTTTTATCCGTTGAGCGATGGCATTTCCACTCACATACCACCGGATCACTAACTCCAACTTTCGTTACTGCTCGACCCGTCAGTCTCGCAGTTAGGCTCGCTTCTGCGTTTGCACTCTTTTGCTTGATTTCCGTTCAAGCTGAGCGAACCTTTGAACGCCTCCGTTACTCTTTAGGAGGCGACCGCCCCAGTCAAACTGCCCACCTAACAATGTCCCCCGACTCGATTCAGAGCCGCAGGTTAGAATTCCAATATCGCAAGGATGGTATCCCAACGGCCTCTCCGCCAAAGCCAAAGCCTTGGTTTCCCAGAGTCCCATCTATCCTGTGCATGCAACATCGAAACCCAATATTAGGCTACAGTAAAGCTCCATGGGGTCTTTCCGTCTTGTCGCGGGTAACCGGCATCTTCACCGGTACTACAATTTCGCCGGGCGGGCTGTTGAGACAGTGCCCAAATCATTACGCCTTTCATGCGGGTCAGAACTTACCTGACAAGGAATTTCGCTACCTTAGGACCGTTATAGTTACGGCCGCCGTTCACTGGGGCTTCGATTCAATGCTTGCACATCTCCTCTTAACCTTCCAGCACCGGGCAGGCGTCAGCTCGTATACGTCATCTTTCGATTTAGCACAAACCTGTGTTTTTGGTAAACAGTTGCTTGGGCCGATTCTCTGCGGCTCCATCTCTGGAGCACCCCTTCTCCCGAAGTTACGGGGTCAATTTGCCGAGTTCCTTAACAACCCTTCTCCCGTTGGCCTTAGAATCTTCTTCCTACCTACCTGTGTCGGTTTGCGGTACGGGCACCTCAGAAATACACACAGCTTTTCTCGCCATCTTCCATCTCAGACTTCGGTACTAATTTCCCTCGATCTCTACCGGAACCAACACCCGGCTCTGAGACTTCATATGTGTCCCTGTGCTTAACTCTTTTGGTGGTGACGGAATCTCTACCGTCTGTGCATCGGCTACGCCTT
>NZ_JARFIS010000279.1:0-328 GCF_029076575.1 Faecalibacterium sp. DFI.5.82 | reverse complement strand
ATCGCCCGAGAGCTTCAGGCTGACGTACTTTTCCGGCGCGCTGACTATGCTCAGGCCCCGGGAGGTGTACGCGGCGGAATCATAGG
This sequence comes from Faecalibacterium sp. DFI.5.82, assembly GCF_029076575.1. Classification (NCBI taxonomy): domain Bacteria; kingdom Bacillati; phylum Bacillota; class Clostridia; order Eubacteriales; family Oscillospiraceae; genus Faecalibacterium; species Faecalibacterium sp. DFI.5.82. The sequence goes on along the minus strand of NZ_JARFIS010000279.1, from coordinate 242 downwards.
TAAAATCCACCGGCACGTTGTTGATGGTGCGGGTGGTGCCGGGCTGGACGACGATGGTGACCACCATCCATGCCACAATGGCACCCACGATGGCCAGCAGCAGCCGGATGCGGCGGTCGTCCAGAATGCTCTGGGTGTGCTGGATGGCAGGCTTTGTGCCGTTGGTACGATTGCTGCTCACTGCTGCTCATCCTCCTCTTTCTGGTTCATCCAGTTCAGCAGGCTCTTGACCTTGCCGCGCC
>NZ_JARFIS010000278.1:0-328 GCF_029076575.1 Faecalibacterium sp. DFI.5.82 | reverse complement strand
CCACCGAGGTGAAGAACATCTGGAAATCCAACGGCGCAAAGCCCGGCATGGTTCTGTATGAGGTGTACACCACCTTCTACATCAATCCCCGGGATGGGCTGGAAGAACAGCTGAAACAGAAAAAGTAAAGAATGACACTCTCCGTCAAAGCCTGCGAGCCCTGACGGAGAGGACCTTTTTGTATAAAGCGCCCCATTCCGGTGCATCCTGAAAGGCGGGGGAGTTTTCCACGCGAAATCGTGGAACGCGGTATGCAAAATGCACAAAAAATGCGCCAAAAGACCGTGCGGAGAAAATAAAAAAGAAAAATACGATTTTTTTGAAAAAA
>NZ_JARFIS010000277.1:0-328 GCF_029076575.1 Faecalibacterium sp. DFI.5.82 | reverse complement strand
ACCAGCAGGTATTTGCGTAAGGAGGCGTCCACAATGTGCGAGCACTGCCGAAACATTCAAACATGGAGAAAATTTGACGCCCCAAAGGACTATCTGGCCTGTATTGCTTACATTCAGCAGTTGGTGTCGGAGGGGGAATTTGAACTGATGCAAGAGGAATCCACCTGCCCACTGGAGAAGGTAAAGACAGAGGATGGCTGGGCAGACGAAATTATGGCTCACATGATTTGGTGCAAGCACTGCGGCCAGATCTTCACCTGTGTGGTCAACACCTGGCGAGGCAGTGGACACTTCAAAAAAGCAAAGCATGACACAGAAAAGGCGGTGA
>NZ_JARFIS010000276.1:0-328 GCF_029076575.1 Faecalibacterium sp. DFI.5.82 | reverse complement strand
TTACAGAAAGGCTCAGACATAATCCCTCGACTCTCTGGCACGCTTATCCAGACGCTTTTGGAGAAATTTTGCCTTAAACTTTCCGTCCCGCACCACAGGGTAGATCAATGGCAGCAGAAAAACCGTCTGCAAGCTTGCCGTCAGCGGCGATGCCTGATCCAGATCGGAGCTGCCCAGAATGCCGTAGTCCATGTGGATGTTCTGCCGCGCCGCCAGCAGCCCCTCGAAGGAACCGCCCAGAGAGCAGCCGTAGGCCGCCCGGATGTGACCGCCGCAGTGGGTCTTGAGGTAGGCCTCGATTTTTTCGGTCTCCTCCAGCATGGTGGGA
>NZ_JARFIS010000275.1:0-328 GCF_029076575.1 Faecalibacterium sp. DFI.5.82 | reverse complement strand
CCCACACCGGCCAGCACTGGACCGCCGACTGCAGGGTGGATGGGGAGGTGACCTTGATGGAGGAATCGACCCTCTCGGTTAAAGCATGACGGGGGCGAAGAGAGACTGAGAGGGTTGGTGTTCACCGGAGCTGCGCCCTCTCCGTCATCCCTGCGGGATGCCACCTCTCCCAAAGGGAGAGGCTATTGCGGCATGACCTTTAGGGGGTGCTGGCGGTATAAAACCTCTCCGTCAAAACCTGACGGTTTTGCCACCTCCCCTAGTAGGGGAGGCCTTGGCATAAGGTTCATTTTTCGCAATGATCGCCTATCGGCTCCAAAAATGGCAC
>NZ_JARFIS010000274.1:0-328 GCF_029076575.1 Faecalibacterium sp. DFI.5.82 | reverse complement strand
GCCCACCCTACATGATGCCGTGGTGCAGTGGACGGCAGAGCTCACACCCGCAGCCGTGGCGGTCCGCATCCGGCTGGAGACCGCGGATGGCACTCTGCTGGCAGAGCAGACCGCACAGGCGGCAGAAACCGGGAAGAGCCAGCTTTCCGTCCCGGACGCACAGCCGTGGGATACCGAGCACCCGGTTTTGCATCATGCCGTGTCAGAGCTTTTGAACGCAGCCGGACAACCCATCGACCGCAAACAGGTGACGTTTGGCTTCCGCACAGCGGAATTCAAGGCAGATGGCTTCTACCTCAACGGCAACAAGACCTTTCTGCGGGGGTTG
>NZ_JARFIS010000273.1:0-328 GCF_029076575.1 Faecalibacterium sp. DFI.5.82 | reverse complement strand
AGGAGGTACCCGTATGCTGTTTCAAACCACGTCGGCGCACGAAGAGCTGCGCGCGAAGATCCGGAGTTTTGCGGAGGATGAGATCAAGCCCCTCGCATTTTTAATGGATCAGAACAATGAGTTTCCCGAGGAGGCTGTCAAGAAGCTGGGTAAGCTGGGCTGGATGGGCATTCCCTACCCCAAGGAGTACGGTGGTGCCGGTATTGATGCTCTGAGCTACGCCATCGCGGTGGAGGAGCTAGCCCGTGTGGACGGCGGCACGGGCGTAATCCTCTCCGCCCACGTCTCCCTCGGCTCATGGCCCATTGTCGCCTATGGCACCGAGGAG
>NZ_JARFIS010000272.1:0-329 GCF_029076575.1 Faecalibacterium sp. DFI.5.82 | reverse complement strand
CGACGCTGTCCTTCATCTGGATGCCGGCAAAGCCCAGACGGAAAGCGGTCTGCACATTCTCCATCCGGTCATCAATGAAAACACTTTCCCCGGCCTTGAGCTGGTATTTGTCCAGCAGGGCCTTATATATGCGCGGGTCGGGCTTGTTGATGTGCACCTCGCAGGAGGCCACGCCGCCGTCGAACAGGTCCTTGAGGACTCTCTCAGTCAGAAAATCAAGCACATCCTCGGGGATATTGCTCAGGTAGTAGACACAGTAGCCACGGCTCTTGAGTTTCCGCACCAGCTCCTGCATCCGGCTGCGGGGGCGGAGGATATGCATCCAATCG
>NZ_JARFIS010000271.1:0-329 GCF_029076575.1 Faecalibacterium sp. DFI.5.82 | reverse complement strand
CCTTTCCCTTGTATTTACAAGGGATGGAATAGTAATTGGTATCAAAGAGCACCGTTGAATAGCGATTGACTTTCGGGTAGGCTTTCTTTGAAATAACGAGAACATATTGGGGAAGCGGATGGAGATAAGCTTGTTCTTCGGCCAGCATCTTTCCTACTTCCTGAGAGCGTCCGTCGATTTTGTGGTTTAGGTATTTGGCACACTGTTCTAACAATTTCGTGTTGAAATCTTCCAAAGAATCTACTTGAGGCAGCGGCACACATACATTGCTCCGGATATATCCTACCAGATTCTCTACAAGGCCTTTTTCATTCCCGGAAGCTGGATTG
>NZ_JARFIS010000270.1:0-329 GCF_029076575.1 Faecalibacterium sp. DFI.5.82 | reverse complement strand
CGGCGCAAAGTGCAGCTGACGGTATGGGCACTGGTGATTTTCCTGTGTGATTTTGTGCTGACCTTCGGGATGGCTTGCCGCCAGGAGGGCTTTGTCTGGACCCAGATGTTCACCAACAACTACGAGTGGTACGGGGTGGCGGCGGTGCTGCTGATGCTGCTGTACAACGGGCAGCGTGGCAGCGGACACAAGCAGCTGTTCTTCTGGTTCTACCCCGCCCATGTGTATCTGCTGTTTGGGGCATCCTGCCTTGTTTATAACGCTTTGAGGTGATCTTGTGGCAAATATTCTGGAAGTGGATGACAATATAGAACTCTGCAAGCTGATCC
>NZ_JARFIS010000027.1:0-1426 GCF_029076575.1 Faecalibacterium sp. DFI.5.82 | reverse complement strand
TAGTGTAGGAGAACACTTAGTTCCGCTCAAACCCAAGATAGCGGGTGCCCTGAAAACTCAGCTTTCCGATGTCGCCCTGCACGAGCAGACCATAATCGCTTCCGTCCACTTCAAATTCCATCCGGTCGCCGCTCTCCACCTGAAAAGTCACATAGTACGATGTAAATGTGCTAGTGTCGTATCCGTGCGCACCGGACATATCTCCGGCATTGGCACTGCTGGAATGCGAAACATCGGTGCGCTTTGCTACCACTGTTGCCGGAACGGTAAGCCGCGGCGAGTGGTTGTTTTTGTTCCATGTGCGGAGATTTGAAATTAGAGCAAAGAAAAACATTCCAATAAAAAGCAGGAACAGGATTGGGAAAATGAAGCTGAATATAGCGTCAAACCATCCAAAAAACATTTTACTCCTCCAAAATTTCTTCCAGCAGGTCCTTTACATCGTCCAGAAAAGATTCTTCTCCGAGGGTGTTCACCTTGAAGAACACCGCTTGACTGCCGCCCGCTGTAATTGCAGACAGCCGAATCGGGCTATCTCCATTCTGGAACATGGTCAGTGTCAGACTCAAGCGGTTGCCGCCCATCATGCTGTACCGTTCAAACACACGGACACTGCACCGGGCATCGCCCTCTTTGAAATCACTGCCTGCCTCTAAATCTGCCGACCAACTGCTGTCCGGGATTTCATTTTCCAGCTTCCGAAGCAGTTTGTCAAAATTCTTGTTTCGGATGGTCTTTTCAAAGATTGCCATAATGGTTCCTCCGTTCTGACAATTAAAAATCGGTCCCTTATTTTTGATACGAGCAGAGCCACAGGAAAATTGCGGAGAAATCGCTTGAAGAGAGGAATTTTGTCTGATTTGATTATAGCATATCTTTTGGAAGAACAAAACACTTTATGTACGCCGCCCGCAGGCGGCAAAAGTCAGTCCAGTGGAAATTCCAGCTCGGCAAACTCTGCATCGGTCAGCAGTTTCAGCTTTTCGATAACCACCACCGATAGTTCCCGCAGAGCGGTCTCGTCCGGCATCAGGTAGCACTGCATGAGCCGCAGTTCGTGAATGAGCCCCAGCCGGATGCCGGTGTTGTAGAGCATCATCAGCATGAGTTCCTCATGGTTAAAGTTCATGAACGTCCCTCGCTTTCCGGCAGACGGTTGGATTGCACTCCGGGGCATCGCACTTCTCTTTGAGATTCAGCAGCACCGAAGGACGTTCCGGCTGCTTGTCCAGAAACCCTTGTAAATCTTTGAAGCCGATGCTGTCCATATAATGCACAGACACCTCGCCATTGCGTTTGAGTGCGATCACATCGCTGACCGACAGGCTGTGCCCCTCAAAATCCTGCGGACGGGAGAGGTTGAACATCTGAAATAGTTCTTCCAAAACCTCGTTGTTCGGCACATCCTGCCACATGGCGGGCAGAT
>NZ_JARFIS010000269.1:0-329 GCF_029076575.1 Faecalibacterium sp. DFI.5.82 | reverse complement strand
TGATCTCGCGGTAATCGATATCATGGTCCATCATGCCCTCTTTTACATCAATGTCGGCGTAGCGGGTGACGCGGAACAGGCATTTTTCCTGTACGGCATCCTTGCCGAAGATAAGGGACGCGTAATGCAGCACCAGTTCCTCGGTCAGGGCAAACTCGGTCTTGCCCTCCCGGCGCACCAGGATCAGCCGCTCCATCTGGCTGGAGATAGGGATCATGCCAACGCTCTGGCCCTCTTTCTCCTTGAGCAGAGCGCCAAGGTAGATTTCCTTATTGCCCAGGAACGTGAACGGGTGGCGGTTGTCCACGATCTGCGGGCTGAGGATGGGG
>NZ_JARFIS010000268.1:0-329 GCF_029076575.1 Faecalibacterium sp. DFI.5.82 | reverse complement strand
GTTCGGAACCCGCCCCCCACGCCGTGCCGCCCGCAGAACAGCAGGTAGGCGTTGGCCGCAACACCGGCCGCAGCGGCGGCAAGCCCTGCTGTCAGGTCGCCACCAAAGATCAGCGCAAAGCAGAACGCGCCGCCCATGCCCGCCGCAAGCTGCACCCAGTCCTTCGGAAAAGGGATGCACCTGGCCTGAGCCAGCCGGGTCTCGGCCACATCGATGGTGTCCTCTTCCCCGGACGCAATCTGGCGGGAAAGCTGATTCACCGCCGCCACCCGCCCCAGGTGGGTGGTACGGGTGGGCACGTTGCGCACCTCGCTCATCTCCGCCGTGCC
>NZ_JARFIS010000267.1:0-329 GCF_029076575.1 Faecalibacterium sp. DFI.5.82 | reverse complement strand
GCTCGCCATTGGCGGCAATGCCCACAGAAAACGCAAAAGCCCCCAGATAAATCAGCATAACTTCTCCATTTTATTTTTCGACTGTGTGTTTATTTTTCCATTCTCCCAGCCCATAATCGGCATAAAACAGCCGCTTGCTGATCAGAAGTGTTTCCACCTTGATCCGGTCTGCTCTTTTGGCCCAGGGCCGCCGGGCAAGCGCCCGGTGTTCCTGCACAAAGCGGCAGATCCGTGCCTGAGCCTCCGGATAGCTGCCAAAGCCGCCATCCAGAATGCCTTTCTGTGTCTTCAGGTATGTAACCAGCTGCAGGTATTCCGCTTCTGCTTTC
>NZ_JARFIS010000266.1:0-329 GCF_029076575.1 Faecalibacterium sp. DFI.5.82 | reverse complement strand
GTTTTTGTTCATGTGGGTATTATATCATGTTGCGATGAATTTTCAAGAGGTTTTTTCAAATTTTTCAGTGCTTCCCGGTCAGATGCCTCAGCAGCTGGAACAGAATGCTCCAGAACCCCGATCCGGCATTGCCCGAAGGCGGGGTCTCCTCATCCGGAATGCTCAGCGGCGTATCATCCTCCGAGATGATCGCCGCAGCCACACCATAGTCGTGCTGAGCAGCCCAAACCTGCTCTGTACAGCAAACCCGCCCCGGCGTGCATCTCTAAATTCCGGGGCGGTTCGGGTCATTCCACATTTTGGACGATTTTCTCAAACGCCTGTTGCAG
>NZ_JARFIS010000265.1:0-329 GCF_029076575.1 Faecalibacterium sp. DFI.5.82 | reverse complement strand
GAGGACGCCGCCGAAGGTAAAACTGGTGATTGGGGTGAAGTCGTAACAAGGTAGCCGTAGGAGAACCTGCGGCTGGATCACCTCCTTTCTAAGGAGTCAGGCAGATGGAAGAACATCGAAGATGGTCAGCCATCTGGAACAGGTGACAGATACAAGCAGAGTAGATATTGTTCGATTTTGAGGGCCCTGAAAAGGACACTCAAAGACGTACCTTGAAAACTGAATAATAACTGCGAAACAAAGATTATAGTAAGTTCTTTTAAGAAATATTGCAATTTCAAAAGGAAGGGTAACAATAATCTTCGTTGGCAATAAGAGAGAATCAAGAG
>NZ_JARFIS010000264.1:0-330 GCF_029076575.1 Faecalibacterium sp. DFI.5.82 | reverse complement strand
ACAGCTGTGACCAGAGATGCACCGATCATGCCGGCGATCTCAGGGCTGCAATCGGGGTCCAGGCTCATCACGGACATGGTGATGCAGACATCGTTGCGCATCTCCTTGGGGAACAGCGGGCGCATGGGGCGGTCCACCACGCGGCTGGTCAGGATGGCGCGCTCACCGGGGCGGCCCTCACGGCGCATAAAGCTGCCGGGGATGCGGCCTGCGGCGTAGAGCTTTTCCTCATACTCCACGTTCAGGTGGAAGAAATCCACACCTTCGCGGGGCTTGTGGCTCATCACAACGTTGCACAGCACGCAGGTCTCGCCGTAGCGGATCAGGGCG
>NZ_JARFIS010000263.1:0-330 GCF_029076575.1 Faecalibacterium sp. DFI.5.82 | reverse complement strand
CAAATTCCTGTTTTGCTGCCATGGTTCAGCCCTCCACTTCTGCAAGGGTGGGCATGGCGGGGATAGCGCCGTGGCGGCTGGTGGTAATGCTTGCCGCCTTGTTGGCAAATGCAAGAATGCTTTCCAGTTTGTCCACCGTCAGGGTGTCCAACTCCTCCTTGCAAAGCTTGGAAAGTGCCGCACCAAAGAAGGTATCGCCTGCGCCGTTGGTGTCGCCCACCTTGCAGGGCACGCCAGCCACAAGGCCAGTTTTCTCCCCAAAGCGGTAGAATACGCCGTTTGCACCCAAGGTGACGAAAATCAGCCGGATGCCGTTCTGTGCCAGCTGTG
>NZ_JARFIS010000262.1:0-330 GCF_029076575.1 Faecalibacterium sp. DFI.5.82 | reverse complement strand
GGAAATGCTCAATACCATGCAGGTGCTGGAGGACGATGAAGAATACCAAAATCCAGTTGATTTGCTCTTTGAGGATTTAGCCAAAAAGAAGCCGAACAGCTTTGCAGGACGGCAGTACAATCTCTATAAATTAGCTGCCGGAAAGACCGCAAAATCCATCCTCATTTCCTGCGGTGCTAGGCTTGCCCCATTCGACATTCAAGATTTGCGCGATTTAACGATGTATGATGAGCTACAACTGGATACGCTGGGCGATAAGAAAACAGCTCTGTTCCTCATCATGTCGGATACGGACAGCACCTTTAATTTCCTGATTTCGATGGTCTACAC
>NZ_JARFIS010000261.1:0-331 GCF_029076575.1 Faecalibacterium sp. DFI.5.82 | reverse complement strand
CTCCATGGGGTCTTTCCCTCTTGTCGCGGGAAACCGGCATCTTCACCGGTACTACAATTTCGCCGGGCGGGCTGTTGAGACAGTGCCCAAATCATTACGCCTATCATGCGGGTCAGAACTTACCTGACAAGGAATTTCGCTACCTTAGGACCGTTATAGTTACGGCCTCCGTACACTGGGGCTTCGATTCAATGCTTGCACATCTCCTCTTAACCTTCCCGCACCGGGCAGGCGTCAGCTCGTATACGTCATCTTTCGATTTAGCTCAAACCTGTGTTTTTGGTAAACAGTTGCTTGGGCCGTTTCTCTGCGGCTCCATCTCTGGAGCACC
>NZ_JARFIS010000260.1:0-331 GCF_029076575.1 Faecalibacterium sp. DFI.5.82 | reverse complement strand
ACGGTGTAGATGCCGCAGCCAAAGATATACAGAATCAACGGCGCGACAACATAGCTGGACAGAGTAAGCAGCCACTTTGCCATCAGAGCCAGAAAAGCCACGAACAGAGAGATCGGGGCAAGCATCATCTTGAATAAAAGCCTCATATCAAACACCAGACTTTCTTTTTCGCCACTATTATAAAGGTATCGCCCCTTGCCTTGCAAGGATGTCAACCGTTATGTAAACCCGCAGCCTCCTACTGCGGGAAATTTTTGAGAGTTCGGTGAGTTTGGCGAGAAGTTGCTTGCCAATAGCTATCTGCGCTTCCAACCGTCTACGCAAGTCCTCT
>NZ_JARFIS010000026.1:0-1470 GCF_029076575.1 Faecalibacterium sp. DFI.5.82 | reverse complement strand
GTCCTTATTGTGGCTGCTCGCTTGTTGGTTATAGACCAATCCCTAAAGAGTGCCCAAAGTGTCATAAAAAGTTTGAATAATAATCGATCTTTATTACATCCCTTGCGGGCAACCCTAAAACGGTTGCCCGCTCTTTTTATACCCTAAAAACTAAAGAAGGAGGCTAAAATGCCAAGCAAAACCGAAGAATATCTTGCCCTTGCCCAGCGCACGGCAAACGGTCTGACACGGTACTGGGAAAGCTGGACGGACTACCTGACCACAGCATCCCGGCTGTACAAGTACAGTTTCCCGGACCAGTTGATGATCTACGCTCAGCGACCCGATGCCACAGCCTGCGCCGATTACGACATCTGGAACAACCGCATGAACCGGTATGTCCGGCGTGGCTCCAAGGGCATCGCCCTGTTGGACGAATCCAGCGGATACCCGCGTCTGCACTATGTGTTTGATGTGTCGGACACCGGAGTACGGCGCAATTCTCGCGACCCGGAACGATGGGAAATGAATGACGACCTTTTCAAGCCGGTGTCTGAGATGCTGACCGCAGAATACGGCATCAGCCATGAACGGCTCAGCCAGCAGCTCGTAAATATTGCGGAGAAGCTGGTGAACGATTATTGGGACAACAACAGCGGCGACATCCTCAACATCGTTGACGGCTCTTTCTTTGATGATTATGATAGTAGTGGAAAGGAACTTCAGTTCAAGGCCGCTGCGACAATGAGCGTCACCTACACTCTATTAGAACGATGCGGGTTTGAACCGGAAGGCTACTTTGACAAGGATGACTTTCAGGCCATCCACACCTTTTCCACACCCGATGCAGTCTATGCGCTGGGTGCCGCTACCAGCGACATCAGCCGCGAGGTCTTACGCAAAATCGAGCGGACGGTGAAAACCACGACCCGCCGCCGAAACGTAGAAAGGATGGAAGAATATGAGCAGCAGTCTGAATTACACGAAGATCGGGGATTACCAGCTCCCGAACCTGACCCTCAGCCAGCCGAAGACCCCGCTGGGCAAGTACGGCAGGATGCGCCGGAATTACCTGAAGCAGTATCGCCCGGTACTGTACAATTCGATGCTCCTGAACGGGACGCTGTACCCGCATCTGATGGAACTGGAGCAGACGGCAGAGAACCGGATGCAGCAGACCATGGCGCAGCTTCTGAAACAGAACCCGGCCCCGGACAAGGAGCAGAATCAGATGGCATGGGTGCAGCACATGAACAGCCTGAAAGCACAGGCCGAGGAACTGGTGATGAACGAGCTGATTTACAGCTAAGTTTTCTGGATGCGAACATCCCCACCGAAGCCCAGCAAATCGAAAAAATCGACCGAGCGGAGAGCGAAAAAACGCCCTCCGCTTTTGTTTTGTCGCAGGCTGAAATTGAGAACGAGCTGCGGCGGCATGGTTCAGGGTTTACAGGCGGCAAACAGCGCATTATTGCGCTGTACCAGACCCAG
>NZ_JARFIS010000259.1:0-331 GCF_029076575.1 Faecalibacterium sp. DFI.5.82 | reverse complement strand
GCAACCAGAGCATCATCGAGGATCACTTTGACCGCAGCCCCGAGCTGGAAGAAATGCTGGCCGCCCCCGGCAGGGAAAAGATGCTGGAGGAGTGCCTGGGCATCTCGAACCTTGCCAACATCTTCTTTGTGCGCCAGAAGCAGACGCTGGGCCTGGGCCACGCCGTGAGCATGGCATAGGCCTTTACCGGTGACGATCCGTTCGTGGTCATCTACGGCGACGACGTGATCTGGGGCGAGGACCCTGTCTGCGCCCAGCTCATCCGCGCATATGAGGAGTTTGGCCGCCCGGCTGCCGGTGTCTCCGCTGTGCCCTGGGCCGATGTGAGCCG
>NZ_JARFIS010000258.1:0-331 GCF_029076575.1 Faecalibacterium sp. DFI.5.82 | reverse complement strand
GTTGATGGGTGGATGGTCTTGCAGCAATTCACTTCCTATTATAATAGGGGCTGTTATCCACAGCGAGGATTGAAGCGATTGCGTATGTACAGGCGGAATAAATCCGCCCGCTGATCTTAACCGAACAGGCCGCTCAGCAGAGGAATCAGGGTAATGCCGACCAGCGCGACACCGCCGCCAGCCATGAGCTGCTTCATACCCTGACTATTTGCTTATGTGTGATAAAGAAGCAATAGAAGTGCAAAAAATTTTGCCGTTCCTATCCGACACTTGGCCATTGTGTCGGATAGGTCGGGCGGTTATTCGGGCAAGTCAATCTTGCCGACAAAGC
>NZ_JARFIS010000257.1:0-331 GCF_029076575.1 Faecalibacterium sp. DFI.5.82 | reverse complement strand
AATCATCGTACTGATCTCGGTCATAAAGTCGCTCGGCTCCATTTCGCCATGCTCGATTCGCAGTAGCTTTGTTTCACAATCGGCGGTCATTTCCGGGGATTGGATTTCTTCGGGCATCACCGTAATAAGGGCTTTGCCCTTGTCGGTAGGCAGCAGCACCTTGGTCTTTTTGTTGCCCTTCCGCTCCAGAAAGCCCTTCTGCACCAGTTTTTCGATAGTGGCGGCTCTGGTAGCCGGAGTGCCGATGCCCTGACGATCCACACCCTCCGGCACACTGTCTGCACCCGCTGCCTGCATAGCGGACAGGAGCGTATCTTCCGTGTAGGATTTC
>NZ_JARFIS010000256.1:0-332 GCF_029076575.1 Faecalibacterium sp. DFI.5.82 | reverse complement strand
AGGCTGAAAAGCCCGCCACGGCGGCAATGATCTGGTTCTCGGTCAGGCCAGAGAGAAACTCACACAATGCACTGGCCGCACTGCCCAGCAAAAAGTAGCAGAGCAGCCCCGCAAGGTTTGCGATCAGAGCAGACACGGTGCTGCCCAGCGCCCAGAGGATGAAGATCATCACCGCATCCACGGCGCAGGGCATAGCGAACACAGCCGCCATGGCAAAGAACTTGCCCAGCACGATGCCCCACACTGAAACCGGGCTGGTGAGCAGCAGCTGGTCGGTGCGGCTGTGGCGCTCCTCAGCCAGAGAGCGCAACTCCAGCACCGCGATATAGAGC
>NZ_JARFIS010000255.1:0-332 GCF_029076575.1 Faecalibacterium sp. DFI.5.82 | reverse complement strand
CCGTCAACGGCGAGACAGCCGACTGGGATACGGATCAGGCATGGTGGTGCCTGACCGATGCCACCGGCGAGATGACCACCGTGGGTGTGGCAGACATTGCGCTGCACGATGGCGACAGCGATGCTTTTATCTACACGAAGTAAGGAGCCTGTGCACATCCGGGTGCTGCGGCTGGTGCTCAACGGCCTGATGGGTGCGCTGCTGGTGGTGAGCAAGCAGGCCATGAGCGGCCTGCCCAACATTGAACCGGTGACGCTGCTCGTCATCCTGTTTGCACTGGAGTGGCCCCGGGAAACGCCGGGGGCTGTTACGGTGTTCATCCTGCTGCAGGG
>NZ_JARFIS010000254.1:0-332 GCF_029076575.1 Faecalibacterium sp. DFI.5.82 | reverse complement strand
CGTAGACATTAAAGTTGCCATCGTTCTTTGGTGGTGAGAGGTCGCAGAACAGAAGCTGCGTCAGCTGTTGCTCCTTGCCATCCGCCCAGAGTTGCAGCACGTTCCGAACACACGTGTTCAGCTTGCTGTTGGGGTCGTCCGGCAGGATGGGGTTCATCAGGCGAACATCCAGACCGATCTTTCGGCCATCGTTGGTGACGCACAGCAGATTGTCCTCGGACGCATCCACCGTGCCGGAGTGGATTTTCGCAGCGCGTCTGCTCAGCTCCTGCACCATTTCTTTCTGAATCTAGGACGGTTTCGCTACCACGGTTTCAAACTTTGCATCCGGC
>NZ_JARFIS010000253.1:0-332 GCF_029076575.1 Faecalibacterium sp. DFI.5.82 | reverse complement strand
CCAGCAGCGCCGCATCCACCGAAGATGCGATCTTTGCGGCGCAGCTGGGCTACAACATGTACAAGTGCAATCAGGAGTTCAAGGGCGGCGATGGCATTGTGATGAAGGACATCGAGACCACCATCAAGGGCATCGGACGTCTGGGCAAGGACGGGATGCGGCAGACCAATGAGGAGATCATCCGGCTGATGATGAGCTGAGCGGCGGAGCCTGCGTCCCAAAAATCATACAAAACCTTCTTTATTGTGTCATAACTCTTCCGTATAATAAGAAGTGGAATACTTTGTCACAAGGCCCGAAATGGCCTGAACATACAGAATTGGGGAGGAAAC
>NZ_JARFIS010000252.1:0-332 GCF_029076575.1 Faecalibacterium sp. DFI.5.82 | reverse complement strand
ATTAACAAACTGGAAATTTGCGGATTAACAAAACGCTTTGGATAAAAAACGCTCTTTGAGGATCTGGATCTGACCCTTGCGGAGCCTGCCATCCTCTGGGCCCCCAGCGGCTGGGGCAAGACCACCCTGCTCCGCATCCTGTTGGGGCTGGAAGCGCCGGATTCCGGCACGGTGCAGGGCGTGGGCCGGGTCGGTGCTGTCTTTCAGGAGGATCGGCTCTGCCCGCAGCTGTCCGCCGTGCAGAACGTGGAACTGGTGCTTCCGGAGGGAAAAACACTATACAAAACGCAAATCGTGTCGGATTTTCAACGATTTGGATATGATGAGCAGGC
>NZ_JARFIS010000251.1:0-332 GCF_029076575.1 Faecalibacterium sp. DFI.5.82 | reverse complement strand
GGTGGCAAGCTTCCTTGCCAAGCGCAGCTACAAGTATTTCCAGGGCCAGAGCACCGTGCGCGGTGAGCAGACCGCCCTGGTCAACGAGATGATCGAGGGCCAGAAGGACGTGCAGGCCTTTGGCCATGAGGCCGAGAGCCTTGCCGCCTTTGACGAGGTGAATGGCCGCCTGCAGAGCGTGAGCCTGAAGGCCATCTTCTTCTCCAGCCTGACCAACCCCGCCACCCGCTTTGTGAACAACATCGTTTATGCAGGTGTCGGTCTGGTGGGTGCCGTTTACGCTGTGGCGGGCGGCATCACCATCGGCCAGCTGAGCATCTTCCTGAACTATG
>NZ_JARFIS010000250.1:0-332 GCF_029076575.1 Faecalibacterium sp. DFI.5.82 | reverse complement strand
GACGAGGAGGCCCGGCAGGCAGGACTTACCCGCCGGGAGGTAAACGCGGCGCTGGAATCGGTGGTGGAGCCCATCAGCCAGGAAGAGCCCCTTTACACCGATGGCGGCGATGCCATGTATGTCATCGATCAGGTGCGCGACCCGGACAGCGAGGACAGCTGGATCAGCGGGTTGGAGTTCCGGCAGACCGTGGCCGGGCTGACCCCGCGCGAAAAGCGGATCATGGAGCTGCGCTAACTCAAGGGCGAGACCCAGATGGAGGTGGCGCGGGAGATCGGCATCAGCCAGGCGCAGGTCTCCCGGCTGGAAAAGGCCGCGCTGGAGCAGTTCCG
>NZ_JARFIS010000025.1:0-1657 GCF_029076575.1 Faecalibacterium sp. DFI.5.82 | reverse complement strand
ATATCATCGTAGACATTGAACGAGCCGTCTCCCTTGGGCGTGGACATATCGCAGAAAATCAGCTGCGTCAGATTATCCTCTTTGGTTTCGTTCCAGATACGCAGAACATTGTCGACGCAGGCATTCATCTTGCTGTCCGGGTCATCCGGGGTGAGCGGATTCATCAGCCGCTGGTCAAGGCCGATTTTACGTCCGTCCGAGGTGATCTTCAGCATATTGTCCACCGAGGGGTCAACCGCACCGCTATGCACCTCAGCAGCACGTTCGCTCAGGGATTTCACCATGTCCTGCTGGATTTCCGAGGGTTTGACCACGACAGTTTCAAACTTGGCTTCCGGAACAGGCAGATGCAACTGGTCGGAAGTCTTGATGTCCGCTGCCTCCTTGAACATATTCATCAGCTCCGGCAGGTTAAAGAACTTGGCAAAACGTGTGCGCGCACGGTAGCCGGTTCCTTCCGGCGCAAGCTCAATGGCCGTGGTGGTCTCGCCAAACGTAGAAGCCCATGCATCAAAGTGGGTCAGTTGTTTCTGCTGGAGAGTGCTGTACTGCAAATAGCGCATCAGTGTGTACATTTCCGTCATGGAGTTGCTGATGGGCGTTCCCGTTGCGAAAATCACGCCGCGCCCGCCAGTCACTTCATCCAGATAACGACACTTGCCGAACATATCGCTGGACTTCTGTGCCTCGGAGGTAGAAAGGCCAGCAACATTGCGCATCTTGGTGTAAAGATATAGGTTCTTGTAGTTCTGGCTCTCGTCCACAAATAACCTATCTACGCCTAATTGTTCAAATGTGACCACATCATCCTTGCGGTCGGTGGACTGTAGCTTTTTCAGTTTCACCTCCAGTGTTTTCCGTGTCTTTTCCATCTGTTTCACGGTAAAATGCTCACCGGACTGTTCCTTGGCCTCTGCAATGGCTTTTTCGATTTCCTCGATCTGATCTTCGATGATCCGTGCCTGCCGTTCCGCAGAAAGAGGGATTTTCTCAAACTGCGAGTGGCCGATAATGACGGCATCGTAGTCGCCGGTTGCGATGCGGGCGCAAAAACGCTTTCGATTGGCGGGTTCAAAGTCTTTCTTGCTGGTAACGAGCAGCTTTGCATTGGGGTATAGCCGCAGGAACTCGCTGGCCCACTGCTCGGTCAGATGGTTGGGTACCACGAACAGGCTTTTCTGACACAGGCCCAAACGCTTAGATTCCATTGCCGAAGCTGCCATCTCAAAACTTTTGCCGGCACCCACCTCGTGTGCAAGCAGCGTATTCCCACCATAAAGCACATGAGCAACTGCATTGCGCTGATGTTCCCGCAGATTGATCTCCGGGTTCATACCGACAAAATGGATATGGCTTCCGTCATACTCGCGGGGCCGGGTACTATTGAACAACTCGTTATACTGCTTCACCAGCAGATTCCGCCGCTGCGGGTCTTGCCAAACCCAGCCTGCAAAGGTATCCTTGATGGCCTGCTGCTTCTGCTGGGCAAGCATCGTCTCCTTCTGGTTCAGGACACGCCGCTCTTTACCATCCTCCTCAATGGTATCATAAATGCGGCAGTCCCGCAAATTCAAGGTGTCCTCCAAAATCTTGTAGGCGTTGGCCCGGTGGGTGCCGTAGGTTTCGGTGGACATGATATCATACATTCCGGCGGCAG
>NZ_JARFIS010000249.1:0-332 GCF_029076575.1 Faecalibacterium sp. DFI.5.82 | reverse complement strand
GGCGCGCATACGCCGCATGACAAGGCAACCGCTGCAAGCAAACCAGTTCCGATGCCTCTGCCCGCGCAGGTACGCATCCTGATGAGCCAGCACATCTGCGCTCCGGCGAAAGCACTGGTCAAAAAGGGCGACGAAGTGTTTGTTGGCACTAAGATCGGCGAGGCAGGCGGTTTCGTCTCTGCAAATATCCACTCCAGTGTTTCTGGTACTGTGGCCGCTGTAGAACCCTTCCGTCTCTCCAATGGCCGGTTGTGCGACTCTGTTGTCATCAAGACCGATGGCAAGCAGACCGTGGACCCTGCCGTGAAGGCACCCGAGGTCACCGACAAGGC
>NZ_JARFIS010000248.1:0-332 GCF_029076575.1 Faecalibacterium sp. DFI.5.82 | reverse complement strand
GATACCCCGCCCGCCGGAGAAACGCCTCCGCCTGGTGCAGCTCGGTGAACGTCCGAGACCTATGCTTCTGGCGGTCACGCCCCATAATATGCTGACCATCCAGAGCTTTCACCACAAATTGCTCCCGCCCGTTCTTCATAACCCGGTTGAAGTAGACGGCCTGCCCGGCCTCATTGAACATTTTCATAAACCCAGCCTCCAGTCATAATAGCTTGCATTCCAGAGAGCAACGGAGCGGAGCAGCCCGGCCCGGTGGCCCTCGCTGTCAAGTTCCACCCGCTGCACAATCTCCTGGCCGTACATATACACGCCCCGGGAGTACAGATACTTTT
>NZ_JARFIS010000247.1:0-332 GCF_029076575.1 Faecalibacterium sp. DFI.5.82 | reverse complement strand
CGATCGAGGCAGCAGACAAGCAGCTCAACCCCGAGGGCCTGACTATCGAATGACGGAGAGGGGCGGGCTCCGGCCCGCCCATTTTCTTTTTACAGCTAAGGAGGTAAAATCATGAGCAAATGCTACGCATCGGCCGTCCTCGCCATCGCTGCGGCAGAGATCGGCTACCACGAGAAAAAGAGCAACAGCCAGCTCGACAACCCGACCGCCAACGCGGGCAGCGCCAACTATACCAAGTACGCCAGAGACTTCGACGAGAAATACCCGAAATGGTACAACGGCAAGAAAAACGGCTTCGCGTGGTGCGATATGTTCGTCGACTGGTGTATGCT
>NZ_JARFIS010000246.1:0-333 GCF_029076575.1 Faecalibacterium sp. DFI.5.82 | reverse complement strand
ATCATTACGCCAATGTAAGCATCAGAGCGTTTCAACACGAACGGCCCCTTGCCTTGGGCACGCAGCCCGGCATTGATGCCTGCGATCAGCCCTTGACCAGCTGCCTCTTCATAACCCGAGGTGCCATTGGTCTGGCCAGCCGTAAACAGATTCTTGACCAGCTTGGTTTCCAGGGTTGGATGCAGCTGATATGGCGCCACCACGTCATACTCGATTGCATAGCCTGGCCGCATCAGCTTGGCTTTTTCCAGCCCTTTTACGGAATGCAGCATCTTTTCTTGAATTTCTTTAGGCATCGAGGTTGACATACCATCCACGTACCATTCGTCAGTA
>NZ_JARFIS010000245.1:0-333 GCF_029076575.1 Faecalibacterium sp. DFI.5.82 | reverse complement strand
TGAGGTAGACCGCTTAATTTAGCTTTTCCAGCAGCAACTGCCCTCAAATTCCAGCGAGAATTTGCTGCGACCATCGGCTTCAGTGGTCAGCAAAACCGTTGCATAGTAGGTCTTGCCCTTGGCACTACGGCAGTCTTTCAGGCGGACACGGCCGTCCCGCAGCAACTTGTCGGCTACATGAGCATCCATCCGTTTGCCCAGACGCTTGAAGAAGGCGTTGTCTTTCCACAGTACAAATCGGCATTCCCGGTTCTCGCAGAAATAGCCCTTTTCGCGATCCACAACAGATTTGCCACAGTTCGGGCAGATACCAATCACTTTATTTTTCATAAG
>NZ_JARFIS010000244.1:0-333 GCF_029076575.1 Faecalibacterium sp. DFI.5.82 | reverse complement strand
CCAAAGATCATCACTGCCAGCTGCCCGGTGTGCGGCGGGGATCTGCAGCCGGACGATATCTGGCTGAAAAAGGGCAACAGCGGCTGGTATACTCTGTCGGTCTGCCCTGCCAGCGCCGGTACCGGCAATGAGGCCGGAAAGGGCGTATTCCAGCGCTATAAGCTGGCCCGGCGGGACGGCCTGCACTGGAGCTTTGCCCGCTGCGTCCAGATCCCGGACGAAGCCGGCCTTGCCCGCTGGGAACGGATGCGCACCCAGATGTTCGAGCGGATGCAGGCCCGGGCCGAAAAGGCCGCCGCTGAAGCCGCCGGAAAAGCATAAAGATCCCCGCCC
>NZ_JARFIS010000243.1:0-333 GCF_029076575.1 Faecalibacterium sp. DFI.5.82 | reverse complement strand
GGGTGCCGCCAAAGATGACATCCTCCATCTTACCGGCGGCACCCGGCGGCGGGGGGCCATGGGCTTTGCTCAGGTGCGCCTGACGCTGGACAACAGCAGCCACGCGCTGGATGTGGAAGCGGACGAGGTGACCATCGGCCGCAGGTATTACCGCTCCGGCGAGATCGAGTACAGCATCAACGGGCAGATCTGCCGCCTGAAGGATGTGTATGCACTGCTGCTGGATACCGGCATCGGCCGCGATGGCTACTCGGTCATCGGGCAGGGCCGCATTGCCGAGATCGTGGCGGCCAAGAGCAGCGAGCGCAGGGAGATCTTTGAGGAAGCCTGCGG
>NZ_JARFIS010000242.1:0-333 GCF_029076575.1 Faecalibacterium sp. DFI.5.82 | reverse complement strand
CCACTGTGAGAACATCGTGGTGGGCGTGCCCGACCAGCCCATCGGCCAGCTGGTGACGGCAGCGGCACAAAAGGTCAAAGAACTGGCTGAAACTCATTGTAAATAACAGAAAAGCAGCTGCGTTCCGTGTGTGCGGAGCGCAGCTGCTTTCGTTTTGCAGAAGCTTTGTGCAGTTTTTGCGGATAGTACCGCCATGCCAGCGGCTCCCCTATGAGGAAAGCT
Organism: Faecalibacterium sp. DFI.5.82; assembly: GCF_029076575.1. Taxonomy (NCBI): domain Bacteria; kingdom Bacillati; phylum Bacillota; class Clostridia; order Eubacteriales; family Oscillospiraceae; genus Faecalibacterium; species Faecalibacterium sp. DFI.5.82. The sequence goes on along the minus strand of NZ_JARFIS010000242.1, from coordinate 111 downwards.
GGCACGCAAAGTGGGACCGAGAGGTTCAGCGCTGCTGTTTCTGGATGAACTCGTGGATGCTGGGGGGCACATCCCCCTGTGCGTCCTTTTCCAGCCTGCTGATGCGGCGTT
>NZ_JARFIS010000241.1:0-333 GCF_029076575.1 Faecalibacterium sp. DFI.5.82 | reverse complement strand
CCCGCTTCCAACATGAAGAAGGCTATCTGCCAGATTCTGGTTGACGAGGGCTACATCAAGGGCATGCAGGTGAAGAACGACACCGTTCAGGGCACCATCGTTGTCACCCTGAAGTACCAGGCTAAAGGCGAGCCCGTTATCTCTGGCCTGCGCCGCGTGTCCAAGCCCGGCCTGCGCATCTACACCAACTGCGAGGATATGCCGAAGGTCATGAAGGGCCTGGGCACCGCAATCATTTCCACCTCTCAGGGCATCATGACCGATAAGGCTGCTCGTGCTGCGCACGTTGGCGGCGAGGTCCTGGCCTTTGTGTGGTAAGAAAGGGGTAAAAGA
>NZ_JARFIS010000240.1:0-333 GCF_029076575.1 Faecalibacterium sp. DFI.5.82 | reverse complement strand
TGCCGGTCGGCTCATCCGCCAAAATCAGTGAAGGGCGGGTCATCAGGGCGCGGCCAATGGCTACCCGTTGCTGCTGCCCACCGGAAAGCTGGCTTGGCATGTGAGAACATAGCTGACAAAGCCGGAGCAGTCAAAGGACGTGTCTGGATTGGAGCCGCCCCACACATACGGATAGCCGAGATACTTTTCCGCCTCAGTAATCAGCGTCGCAAACTTCTCCTCGTTCAGGTATTCCGGGTTGACATCGTAGTCGGCGGGAGGATTGGTGATGTACTTGTCCACATAGGGAGAGTCACCGAACAGATCCTCGCGGTTGCCAAGCACAGACATATA
>NZ_JARFIS010000024.1:0-1681 GCF_029076575.1 Faecalibacterium sp. DFI.5.82 | reverse complement strand
AACCTTTACCCGGATGAAGTGTCCCTTGCACTTGCTCCCGTTCTTCTTGTGCAGAGAGCAATCAAAGAAGTCTTGACTGAAGTCCCTGTTGTTGGACGAACCATATTGCATCTTAGAACCGCAGTCAGCGCAGTAGACCATACCGGAGAAAATGCTGCTCTTGCCTGTCCGGGTCATGCGGTGACGCTGGTTACGAATCTCCTGAACCTTTTCAAACACATCATCGTCAATAATGCGCTCATGTGTATCTAGGAAGATAGCCTGATTTTCCACAGGATTCAGATGTCTCTTTTTATCCCAGATAGAGTTAGTATAGGTCTTGAAGTTGACTGTGCAGCCAGTGTACTCCCGGCGTTCCAGAATCAAACTTACTGCTCTTTTATCCCAGCGGTAAGGGTCTTCCGGGGCAGGTGCGTTTGTACTCCGGCCATGGCTCAACTTGTAGGCGGTAGGAGTCAGAACTTTATCTGCCCACAGTTGGTTCGCAATTTGGGTCGGCCCACGTCCCTCCATGCACATGGAGAAGATGCGCTTCACAATCGCAGCCGCTTCCGGGTCAACAAGCCAATGCTTCGGGTTCTCCGGGTCTTTCACATAGCCGTAGGGGACATTGACCGTCAGCGGTACTCCACGCTCTCCCTTGGCCTTCTGGACAGCCCGAATCTTGCGGCTGGTATCGCGGGCGTAAAACTCGTTGAACCAGTTCTTAATGCCCGCAAAATCGTTGTTTACGCTGTTCGGGTCAATGGTGTCGTAATTGTCGTTAATGGCAATGTAGCGAACGCCATACTGGGGAAAGGTGAAGTTTGTGTACAGACCCGTCAAGGCAGAGTTGCGCCCCAGTCGGGACAGGTCTTTTGTGATAACGATTCCTACACGCCCTGCTTCGATCTCGACCAGCATACTCTGAAAGCCGGGGCGGTCATAGTTCGTGCCAGAATAGCCATCATCAACAAAGAACACCGGGTTCGAGAAGTGGTTCTTTTTAGCGTAGTCCAAAAGGATATCCTTCTGGTTCTCGATAGAAAGGCTTTCGCCGAGTCGCTCGTCCTCCTGCGACAGTCGGCAGTAAAGTGCGGTGATTTTATTCGTTGCTCCAGACATTGTTGTGTCCTCCTTATTCTGTGGAGCAACTGTCAGTACAGGATTGGTTACCGGGTCAAGTATAGCAGAATTGGGCGCAGTTGTCATTCGTCTGCACCCTCATCTTCAAATTTTTGCTGGGCGTTCTTGGCAACAATGCGCTCCAGCTTCTTCAAAAAGGACTCCTTGCCCTCATAGCTGCCGGTCACGGTATAGGTGGTGTGACCGACTTTCTCCGTGGTAGTCAGTTCTGGAATCCAGAAGGCGGACAGGTTCTTGACATGGAGATTGCCGTTCTCATCTACATAGGAGCCGTGCTTCTTCTGCTCTTCGGTCAAGGGCTGCCGCTTGAAATAGATTTCATTTTCGGAGATGCTCACGGTTTCGCTGGCCTGCTCCTTCGGGGTATCGTCATACAGCTGGGCGAAAAATGCCAGTGCATCTTCGGGTGAGTCTTCCTCCATGAGCTGCTCGAAAATCCGCTGTTCCTCTGCCGAGAGGTTATTCCATGCGGCTTCCAACTCCTGCTCGTTGGCTGCGTTGACAAAGGCTTCGATCTCTTTTTTCATGGTGCATCCTCCTTTGGCTGCGAAAAGCG
>NZ_JARFIS010000239.1:0-333 GCF_029076575.1 Faecalibacterium sp. DFI.5.82 | reverse complement strand
CAGTCGTCCACTGCCCAATCACAAACGAATTTACCGCTTGATGCGTGAGATGGGACTCAAATGTACAAAATACAGCAAACGCCGCCGCAAGTACGATTCTTCCAAGGGTCCATCGGGTAAGAAGGCTAAAAAACGTAATCCGTCGTCGCTTTATGAGTAATCGCAAATATCAAAAGATGGTCTGCGACATTACTGAATTGAAGGCTAAGGACGGCAGTAAGGTTTATCTGGAAATTATCAAGGATCTGGCAACCAACCAGATTCTGACTTGGGAAATCGGGACGCATCCAACCCTGGAATTCAGCCTTAAGCCGCTGCGCAAGCTAATCGATC
>NZ_JARFIS010000238.1:0-334 GCF_029076575.1 Faecalibacterium sp. DFI.5.82 | reverse complement strand
CCGATCAGATCCACCACGGTGGTATCCCGCTTGTCGGTGGAAGCGCTCACCACGCCCTCAGGCTTGTTGAGCATCAGGTAGACGAACAGCTGGTAAGCAAGCGGCGCACCGTCCACCGCCACGCTGTCCCCTTCCCTGAGCTGGGTGTCCCCCTTTTTGCACTCCGCGCCGTTCACCGTCACCCGTCCCCTGCTCAGCAGGGTCTTTGCCTCGCTCCGGGTGCATTGCGCCGTCTCGGCCAGTTATTTGTCTAGTCGCATAGGTTCTCCTTTTCCGGGTATAGCAAAGCTGCGCCCTGCCCAAAGGCGGAGCGCAGCGATAGATTTTGCAGTTC
>NZ_JARFIS010000237.1:0-334 GCF_029076575.1 Faecalibacterium sp. DFI.5.82 | reverse complement strand
GCAGTCCACCTGACGCTGGTGGGTTCGCTACGGGAAGGGGAGGTGGCAGGTCTGACCCCGGAGGACATCGACTTTGATGCCGCCAACGGCATGGGCACCTTCACCGTCAACCGTTCCATGCAGCGGGAGCAGAAGGACACGCTGGCACAGGTGGACAAGGGCTGCATCCTCCGCATCTTCCCGGACAAGCTGGAGGGCAGCAAGACCTCCCTCATCCTGAAGGACACCAAGACCGAGGCCTCCTGCCGCACCAACTTTATGACCGCCGCCCTGCGGGAGGAGCTGAAGCAGTGGCTGGAACGGCTGAAAAGGGAAGAAGCCCTTGACCCGGAGA
>NZ_JARFIS010000236.1:0-334 GCF_029076575.1 Faecalibacterium sp. DFI.5.82 | reverse complement strand
GCCTCTGTTGTAACGCCAGAAGTGAGGCAGTTCATTGAGCACTGCCTCGATACAGACACTGCGGAGGGTGTAAAGAAGCAGCGTCACACAGCGCGGCGGATTTACAATCGGCTCGTATAAGAATTTGGTTACACGGGCAGCGAGTCTGCTATCCGAGCGGCAGTTCATGAAGCCAAGGCAAAGCGCAAAGAGAATGAAGTTTTTAGTCCATTGAGGTTTGCTCCTGGTCAGGCACTACAGATTGACTGGGGAGAAGCTACAGTAAGATTGGCCGGCGAGAAAGTAATGGTAAACCTGTTTTGTGCGCAGCTATAACTCATACGCGCACAAAACA
>NZ_JARFIS010000235.1:0-335 GCF_029076575.1 Faecalibacterium sp. DFI.5.82 | reverse complement strand
ACCTGCAATCTTTGCAAATGGAGGGCTGTTTGCTTATTTTAAATTTTCCCATTGCTCATGGTAGTGCAAAATCAACTGCCCAATGACCAAAGAAATCATAAACATCAGGCAAATCCACTGGTCACTTATAAATATCCTTCTAAAATTCAATGGATTTTGCTATTTCTAACACCTGTACTTCCGACACAAAATTCGATTCGAGTTCAACCGCTTCAAATCATTCTTTCTCATTATTATTTGAGAGAATGCCCCAGTTGTTCTCCGGTTCAACGCTTGCTCCATCCTGATAAACTACCGTTGTAAGTGCAGTCGTTCCATATTTGTTTGTTTTGACC
>NZ_JARFIS010000234.1:0-335 GCF_029076575.1 Faecalibacterium sp. DFI.5.82 | reverse complement strand
CGAGACCTGTGAGGGCGGCATCCGCTGCACCTCCCTCACCGGTGAGGGCACGGATGACCTGCCGGTGGAAGCACCTGTCAGCATGAACCTGTGGGGCTTCGGCACGAGCTTCCTGGACGAGGCCGACCACCGCTTTGCAGGCTGGCTGCGTGAGAATCTGCCCAAGAACCCCCTCAAATGCGAGTATTTCCTGCCCACTGTGGCCAGCGAGCTCATCGAGGAGGGCAAGGCGGCAGTCACCGTGCTCAAGAGCACCGATAAGTGGTACGGCGTGACCTACCGCGAGGATAAGCCCACCGTGGTGGCCGCCATCGCCCAGAAAACCCAGGAGGGCC
>NZ_JARFIS010000233.1:0-335 GCF_029076575.1 Faecalibacterium sp. DFI.5.82 | reverse complement strand
CAGGCACTGTACCACGAGCATCTGGCTCAGGTGTTCGAGGATCGTCCCTGGGTGTGGGCTACCCACTGCTGGAACATGTTCGACTTTGGCGGTGCTGCCCGCCACGAGGGCGGCGTTGCAGGCCGCAACAACAAGGGCCTGATGACCATTGACCGCAAGACCAAGAAGGACAGCTACTTTGTCTACCAGGCATACTGGTCCAAGCTGCCCATGGTCCACATCGCCGGCCGCCGCCATGCACAGCGCGCAGGCGATACCACCGAGATCAAGGTCTACTCCAACCAGGACAACGTTGTGCTGTACGTCAACGGCAAGGAAGTCGGCCAGCAGACTGC
>NZ_JARFIS010000232.1:0-336 GCF_029076575.1 Faecalibacterium sp. DFI.5.82 | reverse complement strand
GGCGCAGCGGTCTGCAAGACGCAAGGCCCGCACCAAGGGCCGAAGCGGATGCAGGGCACCGCAAGAGGGCATTGATGCAGTTGCCCGGAACAGAAAGCGTTGGAGCTTGATGTTCAGGAAGCACTTTTTGGCGCAGCGGTCTGCAAGACGCAAGGCCCGCACCAAGGGCCGAAGCGGATGCAGGGCACCGCAAGAGGGCATTGATGCAGTTGCCCGGAACAGAACGCGTTGGAGCTTGTTGTTCAGGAAGCAATTTTTGGCGCAGCGGTCTGCAAGACGCAAGGCCCGCACCAAGGGCCGAAGCGGATGCAGGGCACCGCAAGAGGGCGCTGATGC
>NZ_JARFIS010000231.1:0-336 GCF_029076575.1 Faecalibacterium sp. DFI.5.82 | reverse complement strand
GCCGTCCAGCACGCGGCGGGCCTCGGGGTAGCGCTGGTTGACGATGAAGTTGCGTGCGGCCTGCATCTCAGGCGTGTCTGCACCGTTGTAGCCGGGGATTCAAAGCTGCCGATGCAACGCCTTCCATTTTCTTTCCCGTCTGATGACCGCTCTTTGCCTGCGAGAGTGCACTTCCGGCAAGCTGCCGCTGAATCTTGGAAGTGCTACTGCTACGCAGCGCTCGAGATGCCTGAGATGCAACAGACGAAGATGTCTTTTTGCTGTTCATATAAAAATCCTCCGTGTTATAAAAACAAGGAGGGCGAAGCCAACCCGATACCCTCAACGATCAAATCA
>NZ_JARFIS010000230.1:0-336 GCF_029076575.1 Faecalibacterium sp. DFI.5.82 | reverse complement strand
AAAACCAGCCCTTGGGCTGAAACGGAAAAGGCTCCGGGCTTGCCTCCCTGTGAAAGGGGAGTGCAGGCCCGGAGCCTTTTTTGCGTATACGGAAATCGTGTCAGACGCTCTTTTTGTAGACGATAAGGGAAACGATGGCGGAGAGCACTTCCGTGGCCCAGAACGCGTTCCAGACGCCCACAGGGCCAAACTGTCGGCAGAGCACCCAGGCCAGCAGCATGATGAAGACGATGTAGCGGCACCGGGAGATCACCAACGACTGCGTGCCCTTGCCCAGACCCTCCAGCGCGCCGGAAGAGGTGGTGGAGATGGCGGAGACCACAAAGCCCAGGCAGA
>NZ_JARFIS010000023.1:0-1748 GCF_029076575.1 Faecalibacterium sp. DFI.5.82 | reverse complement strand
CAGAATCTTATCTGGAAAATCTGAAAAAAGAAGTTGCAGACAGAGAAGCCGCCGAGTGGCTCAAAGTCGAACACGCAAAATTTTTAGCAGACAAGGACGAGCCGGAGCCGTCTGACGAAGAACTGGACGAACTGCCCATCTCTGCTGTAATGGACGGAGAGGTGCAGACCTTCCCGGATGCCGCTGCCTTGGATGAAGCCTTGAACGCTGCGCCTGCCGGGAACTTCCGCATCACAGACGACCATTTGGGCGAGGGCGGTGCAAAGCAGAAATATGCCCGGAACATCGAAGCCATCCGAACTCTGTTTCGTTTGGAGGAGGAGCACCGGGGTGCCACCGCCGAGGAACAGCAGGTGCTTTCACAGTATGTGGGCTGGGGCGGTCTGGCAGACGCTTTTGACCCCGGCAAAGATAGTTGGGCAAAGGAATACGCCGAACTGAAAGGGCTGCTCTCCGAGGACGAGTATGCCGCCGCACGTTCCAGCACCCTGAACGCCCACTACACCAGCCCCACCGTGATCCGTGGTATCTACGATGCGGTGGAGCGCATGGGTTTCCGCAGCGGTAACATTCTGGAACCTAGTATGGGCGTGGGCAACTTCTTCGGTATGCTGCCGGACACCATGCAGGACAGCCGCTTATACGGCGTGGAGCTGGACAGCATCACCGGGCGTATTGCGAAAAAGCTGTACCCGCAGGCCGACATTACCGTGGCGGGCTTTGAGACCACAGACCGCCGTGATTTCTACGATCTGGCGGTGGGCAACGTGCCCTTCGGCAACTACAAGGTCAACGACAAGGCGTACAACAAGTTGGGATTCAGCATCCACAACTACTTTTTCGCCAAGGCCATTGACCAAGTGCGTCCGGGCGGCGTGGTGGCGTTCGTCACCAGCCGCTACACCATGGATAGCAAGGACAGCACCGCCCGCAAGCACATGGCAGAGCGTGCTGACCTGTTGGGAGCTATCCGTCTGCCGAATAATGCGTTCAAGGCAAACGCAGGCACGGATGTTGTGAGTGACATTATCTTTTTGCAGAAGCGTGACCGCCCTGCGGACATCGAACCTGCATGGGTGCAGCTTGGCAAGACCGAGGACGGCTTTGCCATCAACCAGTATTTCGTGGACCACCCGGAGATGATTCTGGGCGAACTGACCACCGAAAGCACCCAATACGGACGGGAGGAACTGACGGTTGCCCCCATCGAGGGCGCAGTGCTGGCCGACCAGCTTGCCGAAGCGGTACAGCATATTGAGGGCCAGTATGTTGAAGTCGAGGTGGAAACACCAGATGTTGCGGATGCAGAAGTCGAGCGCAAGACGCTCCCCGCTGACCCAGATGTAAAGAATTTCTCCTATGCCGTGGTGGACGGTGAGGTGTACTACCGAGAAAATTCGATTATGACGCAGGTGGAGTTGTCCGATAATGCCAAAGGCCGTGTAGCTGGTATGGTGGAGTTGCGGCAAATCGTCAACGAACTGATTGACCAGCAGTTGGACTTCCCGGACGAGGATATTAAGGCATCGCAAGCAAAATTGAACGCCGCCTACGATGCCTTTACCGCAAAATACGGGCTGATCAACGACAAGAAAAATGCCCGCCTGTTCGATGATGACAGTTCCTACTATCTGCTCTGCTCTTTGGAAAATCTCGATGAGAATAAACAGCTCAAAAGCAAGGCGGATATGTTCACCAAGCGAACGATTCGCCCGGAGCGCACCGTCACCAGCGTGGACACCCCCAGC
>NZ_JARFIS010000229.1:0-336 GCF_029076575.1 Faecalibacterium sp. DFI.5.82 | reverse complement strand
TGTCCGCCGCATCCTTGTAGATGGTCTTGAGCTGAGACTGGGACTGCAAGATGATTGACGCCGGGATTTCCCGGCTTCGGATGGTTGCGATGAGCTTATCAAACTTCGGGATTTGACCGATGTTCGCAAACTCATCGAGCAGACAGCGCACATGAACGGGAAGCCGTCCGTTGTAAACGTCATCTGCCTTGTCGCAGAGAAGGTTGTAGAGCTGGGAATACATGATTGCTACGACGAAATTGAAGGTGTCATCGGTATCGGAAATGATGACGAACAGTGCCGTCTTCCGGTCTCCGATGGTGTCCAGCTCCATCTCATAGTAGCTCATCAGCTCAC
>NZ_JARFIS010000228.1:0-337 GCF_029076575.1 Faecalibacterium sp. DFI.5.82 | reverse complement strand
CACGTTCACCGCCTTGAGCTGGGCGGCATCGGGCTGGGCAGTGCGGTCCTCCGTAAGCATGCCCACACTGCCGGTGACATCCCCCGCCGCAATGATGGGCACAGCGCACACCAGCGCCCGGGGCGAGCCCTCCCAGGGCAGCCATGCCTTTTCGGGGCTACCATCGCTCTGGTAGGGCTTGCGGCTGTCCATCAGCTTTTCCAGCGGCTGGCTTACGCTGCGGTCTGCCAGATCCCGCCTGCCCGCACCGGATGCCGCCAGACTGCGGTCCCGGTCTGAGACAAAGGCCGTCAGGGCAAAGCACTTGCTCAGCTCTTCCACATACTGGGCCGTCACC
>NZ_JARFIS010000227.1:0-337 GCF_029076575.1 Faecalibacterium sp. DFI.5.82 | reverse complement strand
TATTTACAGTGCCTGACTAACGTGGTACAATCATAAAAAGCAATATCTGGTGTGAGGATTTTGAATTATGAACTTGTGCTTTGACCAATCGCTTGGACTTGGATATAAAAGCAATTCACAGAAAATCCGTGTAATGAGCGAAAGCTGGGTCAATGACAATATTTTCTGCCCAGTCTGTGGAAACGCTCGAATTTCAAAATTGGAAAATAACCGCCCTGTTGCAGACTTTCAGTGCCCATCCTGTGGGGAAATCACAGGCCGATGCTGACCAGCAGAGCGGCCAGCTCGGCGGCAGTCACGGCCAGCCAGATGCCGTCAATGCCCAGCAGGAGCGGCA
>NZ_JARFIS010000226.1:0-337 GCF_029076575.1 Faecalibacterium sp. DFI.5.82 | reverse complement strand
CATCGACATCTGGCTGGCCGACCTGACAGATGTTTCCCCTGCCCTTTCGGCAGAGCTTTCCGCCGCGCCGGACTATTTTGCACAGGCCAGGCCCGCCATTGAAGCCATGATGTCTCAGGCCGGGCACCCTGTGTTTGACAGCGAGGGCATCCTGCAGCGGGGCGTGATCCTGCGCCACCTTGCCCTGCCTGGCCATGTGGACGACAGCTTTGCCGTGCTCGTTCAGATGGCGGCTTGGAACAAGGCCGACCCCGGGTGCTTCCTGCCCAGCGTGATGAGCCAGTACACCCCCTTCTATCAGGCGGCAGACCACGGCATCGGGCGGCGCATCACCACC
>NZ_JARFIS010000225.1:0-337 GCF_029076575.1 Faecalibacterium sp. DFI.5.82 | reverse complement strand
AGACCGGTATGTTTTACGTTTCCAGCGTTGGCGTGGCATTGTTGGCCAGCTTGGTTTTAGCAGTCTTGAATGCACTGGTAAAGCCATTTTTGCTGCTGATTTCTTTACCAATCAACGTTTTGACGCTGGGCCTTTTTAGTATTGTGATCAATGGCTTTATGCTGATTTTGACCTCAAGCGTTGTTGGCAAGAGCGTCTTTTACTTTTCATCGCTGGGGTCGGCCATGCTGATTGCCTTGATTATGTCAGTATGCAATACGATTATTGCCAACCACTTTGTAGAAAGTTAATTATCGGGAAGTGAATAAAAATGCCAGAAAGCGTAACTGTTGAAGAG
>NZ_JARFIS010000224.1:0-338 GCF_029076575.1 Faecalibacterium sp. DFI.5.82 | reverse complement strand
GTGCAATTCCACATCCTTTTCCACTTAGCATATATTTAGGGACCTTAGCTGATGATCTGGGCTGTTCCCCTTTACACGATGGATCTTATCACTCACCGTGTGACTCCCGAGTAAAAATCAATGGCATTCGGAGTTTATCTGAAGTCAGTAACCCATGACGGGCCCCTAGTCCAAACAGTGCTCTACCTCCATGATTCTAAACCTCGAGGCTCCCCCTAAAGAGATTTCGGAGAGAACCAGCTATCTCCAAGTTCGTTTGGAATTTCACCGCTACCCACACCTCATCCCAACCATTTTCAACTGATACGGGTTCGGTCCTCCAGTGCGTTTTACCGCAC
>NZ_JARFIS010000223.1:0-338 GCF_029076575.1 Faecalibacterium sp. DFI.5.82 | reverse complement strand
GTCTTGGTTTTGGCTTTCCTGCCAGTTACTTCATAGATTCCAGAATGGCGTCCGCCAGTGCTTCCAGCTCAGTGCGCTTGTCCGTGCCCATGGACGAGGCGAGGCTGAGCCGCTCGTAGAGCACCGTCATGTTCTTAAGCTCATTGTTGACGAATTTCTGCATGAGGTCACCGGACTTCACCGCCCATGAGCCGTTTTCAATGATGGCAAAGGTGCGGTTTTGCAGATTAAGTGCCTTCATATCCATGAGGAAGTCATGCATGGCAGGGTAGATGCCGAGGTTGTAGGTCACAGAGGCCAGGACAATTTGACTGTACTTAAACGCCACGGAGATAAGC
>NZ_JARFIS010000222.1:0-338 GCF_029076575.1 Faecalibacterium sp. DFI.5.82 | reverse complement strand
AGTGTCAATCTAAGCAAAGAGACGGTCGTTTTAGGGCCTACGCCGCGGCCAATTGCTCGAATGAAAAACCGATACTATTATCAAATAATCGTTAAGTATAAGCATGATCCCAAGCTGCACGCGCTTTTAAAGGACATCATGCGTCAAACGCAGGCCAAGAGTCGTCAAGACACCTTGGTCAGCATTGATCCGGAACCACAGTATTTTATGTAATCAAGAAAGGATTTGTTGTTATGTCAGTATCAGTTGTATTTATGGGAACGCCTCAGTTTGCCGTACCGATTCTGCAGGCTTTGATTGATGATGAGGCCTATGACGTAAAAGCGGTCGTTACGCAG
>NZ_JARFIS010000221.1:0-338 GCF_029076575.1 Faecalibacterium sp. DFI.5.82 | reverse complement strand
GCCGCCGCTGAAAAAGCCTGCGCCGAGGCAGGGGTCAAGGCCCAGACCGGCAAGATCGCCACCGGCGACCTGTTCGTGGGTGACAGCGAGACCAAGGCCGCCATTGAGGCCAAATGCGCCCCCGACTGCGTTGAGATGGAGGGTGCTGCCGTGAGCCAGATTGCCGCCAAGAACGATGTGCCCTGCGTCATCCTGCGCGCCATGAGCGACACCGCCGACGAGGACGGCCACGAGGTGCTGGTGGTGAAGAAATTCAGCATCGCCGAGTACGTGGCTACCGCCACCCGGATCGTGGCGGCCATGGTGGAAGCACTCTGAGCAGCCGGAGCGGCCTTTAC
>NZ_JARFIS010000220.1:0-338 GCF_029076575.1 Faecalibacterium sp. DFI.5.82 | reverse complement strand
GGATATTCTTCTGCCCTTCCACCGTCATCCGGGCCCCCGTAACGCGCATGATGCCCCGGCTCCAGCGGGGGATGTTGGCCTTGACGATCTGCTCCACCGTGTCCAGATCCCCGGCAGCCAGGGCACGCTCGGCCCGGCGCAGGGTGGCATAGTGCACGATCATATAGCCAAACAGATAAACGAATAACGCAATGGTGCGTAAAATGCTCAAATTCCTTTCCTCCTTCCGGCCCAAACGGCCAGTATCATTGTAACATACTTTGGGACAAAATGGGAGAGAACACACTTTTTTTACAAATACGTGCTTTTTAGCTTGCAAAATCCACAAAATCCGGGTA
>NZ_JARFIS010000022.1:0-1794 GCF_029076575.1 Faecalibacterium sp. DFI.5.82 | reverse complement strand
GAATTTTCAAGAATTGAAAATTTGTGGCCACGGGACGATTCTTGCTCTCACGAAAACCCATACTTTTTGAAAATCCGCTTTTCGCAGCCAAAGGAGGATGCACCATGAAAAAAGAGATCGAAGCCTTCGTCAACGCAGCCAACGAGCAGGAGTTGGAAGCCGCATGGAATAACCTCTCGGCAGAGGAACAGCGAGTTTTCGAGCAGCTCATGGAGGAAGAACCACCCGAAGATGCACTGGCATTTTTCGCACAGCTGTATGATGATGCACCGAAAGAGCAGACCAGCGAGACTGTGAACATCTCCGAAAATGAAATCTATTTCAAGCGAAAGCCCTTGACCGAAGAGCAGAAGAAACACAGCTCTTATGTGGACGAGAACGGCAACCTCCATGTCAAGAACCTGTCCGCTTTCTGGATTCCAGAACTGACCACCACGGAGAAAGTCGGTCACACCACCTACACCGTGACCGGCAGCTATGAGGGCAAGGAGTCCTTTTTGAAGAAGCTGGAGCGCATTGTTGCCAAGAACGCCCAGCAAAAATTTGAAGATGAGGGTGCAGACGAATGACAACTGCGTCCAATTCTGCTATACTTGACCCGGTAACCAATCCTGTACCGACAGTTGCTCCACAGAGTAAGGAGGACACAACAATGTCTGGAGCAACGAATAAAATCACCGCACTTTACTGCCGACTGTCGCAAGAGGACGCACGGCTCGGCGAAAGCCTGTCCATTGAGAACCAGAAGGCTATTCTTCTGGAATACGCTAAGAAGAATCACTTTCCGAACCCGGTGTTCTTTGTGGACGATGGATATTCCGGCACGAACTACGACCGCCCCGGCTTTCAGAGTATGCTGGTCGAGATTGAAGCGGGGCGTGTAGGAATCGTTATCACGAAGGATTTGTCCCGACTGGGACGCAATTCTGCCTTGACAGGTCTGTACACAAACTTCACTTTTCCCCAGTATGGCGTTCGCTACATTGCCATTAACGACAACTACGACACCATTGACCCGAACAGCGTAAACAACGATTTTGCGGGCATTAAGAACTGGTTCAACGAGTTTTACGCCCGTGATACCAGCCGCAAGATTCGGGCTGTTCAGAAGGCCAAGGGAGAGCGTGGAGTACCGCTGACGGTCAATGTGCCGTACGGCTATGTGAAAGACCCGGAGAACCTGAAACATTGGCTTGTTGATCCAGAAGCGGCTGCAATCGTGAAGCGCATCTTCTCCATGTGCATGGAAGGCCGTGGCCCGACCCAAATTGCAAACCAACTGTGGGTGGACAAAGTTTTGACTCCCACCGCCTATAAGTTGAGCCATGGCCTGAGTACGAACTCACCCGCCCCGGAAGACCCTTATCGCTGGGATAAAAGAGCAGTAAGTTCGATTCTGGAACGCCTGGAGTACACTGGCTGCACAGTCAACTTTAAGACCTATACTAACTCTATCTGGGATAAAAAGAGACATCTGAATCCCGTGGAAAATCAGGCTATCTTCCCGGATACACATGAGCGCATTATTGACGATGATGTGTTTGAAAAGGTTCAGGAGATTCGTAGCCAGCGTCACCGCATGACCCGGACAGGCAAGAGCAGCATTTTCTCCGGTATGGTCTACTGCGCTGACTGCGGTTCCAAGATGCAATATGGTTCGTCCAATCACAGGGACTTCAGTCAAGACTTCTTTGATTGCTCTCTGCACAAGAAGAACGGGAGCAAGTGCAAGGGACACTTCATCCGGGTAAAGGTTTTGGAGGGCCGTGTGCTAAGCCATGTTCAGCGGGTGAC
>NZ_JARFIS010000219.1:0-338 GCF_029076575.1 Faecalibacterium sp. DFI.5.82 | reverse complement strand
GTGGACAATGCAGCAAAAATGGAACCAGAATTTTGACGGCGAACTCATGCCGGACATCCCGCAGAAATTTCTGAACGCAGGATGCGATGTTTATATGGTGATGCAACTGCGGCATGACGAAAAAATCCTCGATGAAAGATTTGCTTCTATGCGGGAGTTGAATCGTCGAGGCAAAACGCCCGACCCGGAGCATTACGAGGTCACCTACTACGCTGATCTGCCCGCCATGTGGCAGGATGTGCCGAACAACGAGGTTTTGGAAGAACTATTTCAGATGTTCAACCTCTCCCGTCCGCAGGATTTTGAGGGGCACAGCCTGTCGGTCAGCGATGTGATCG
>NZ_JARFIS010000218.1:0-339 GCF_029076575.1 Faecalibacterium sp. DFI.5.82 | reverse complement strand
AAAATTGATAATGAGTATTATGAAATCGAAGAACAGTATTTTCGGCAATTCGGTCATGGTGTCACAAGTGAAATGTTGCCTGATAGCATTTCAACGGAACAAATTAAACAATCCATGAAAAAATGCATTCTTTCAAAAAAGGATAATCTCTTTGAACTCTTAGGCATAATTATCAACGATAATTATTTATATTAAGAAAAGGAACGACGAAATGGATGAAGACAACATTATAACTTTGAATGATGAGAATGGGAACGAAGTTGAATTTGAAATTCTTGACTGAATACCGTATCGCCAGAACGAATATGTTGTCCTGCTTCCTATTGGAGATTCGGATGG
>NZ_JARFIS010000217.1:0-339 GCF_029076575.1 Faecalibacterium sp. DFI.5.82 | reverse complement strand
CCGGCATCACCGAAACGGCAGGCATCGGCACTAACCTCTACCTTGCAAAGCTGGCCATGGACATTGTGGCAAAGCACATCCCGGCAGACAAAGATGGAGTCCGCATTGCGGAACTGGATGAGCAGACCTATCGGTATCTGCTGTGGAACCACAGACCCCTGACGGATTTCTGGATGACCGGTCCCGGAACCGTCAAGCGGCTGGTAGCTCATGGCATCTACACCATGGGGGACTTGGCACGGTTCTCCATCCATGGAGAAGATCGTCTGTATGAGATTTTCGGCGTGGTTGCAGAAATTCTCATCGACCACGCATGGGGCTACGAACCCTGCGGCATGG
>NZ_JARFIS010000216.1:0-339 GCF_029076575.1 Faecalibacterium sp. DFI.5.82 | reverse complement strand
AGTTGAAAATGAAGGCAGAAGATGGCAAACGTCGTCTTACGGATGTTGCCAATACGGAGCAGCTTTTACGTATCATTCAGTCGATTCCTTCCAAAAAGGCTGAGCCGTTCAAGGCATGGCTGGCAATGGTAGGCAAGGACCGCATCGAGGAAACCATCGACCCGGAGCAGGCCCTCGACCGCGCGCTTGATACCTATTTGTAGATAGGCTACTCCGAAGTATGGATTCATCAGCTGCTTTTGGCAATCCGCATCCGATATGAGCTGACGGATGTATGGAAGAAGCGCGGAGTGCAAAAGGGTAAGGAGTAAGATATTCAATAAATGTTACCAATTTTTG
>NZ_JARFIS010000215.1:0-339 GCF_029076575.1 Faecalibacterium sp. DFI.5.82 | reverse complement strand
CGTTTTTCCGTTACCCATAGGGATCGTACAGGTCGTATTCTTCTGCCTCCTGATGCTGCTCCTCCAGCACCCGGATGGCCTGTTCCAGCTGGCTCTGGGAAGCGCCGCTCTCGCTGGCAAGTGCGCGGACCGCTTCGGGCAGGCTGCCGCCGAACAGGGTGACCATCCGCTGGCGCATGGCCGCAACGCAATAGGCCCGGCGGGTGACCGTGGGCAGATTGGTGTTCTGGCTCCCCGCCTTGCCGCCCTTGACCCAGCCCTTTTCCTCCAGACGGTACAAAAAGTTGAGCACTGTGGCCGGAGCCCAGCCGGTGGCGGTCAGCTTTTCGCTGATATCCC
>NZ_JARFIS010000214.1:0-339 GCF_029076575.1 Faecalibacterium sp. DFI.5.82 | reverse complement strand
TCCCTTGCGCCTAGTTTATCAGGCGGCACACGGGGCTGTCAAGCGTTGACGGGGCCCCGCTGCCGTTTTATAATGTAAGAAACAATCTGCCCGAAAGAGGTCGAAGAGGTTGGAAGAAAAAAACTACCGCGTTCTGCGCATTGAGGAGCAGCTTTATGGCTGCGAGGAGCTGCCCGAGGGCCAGCCCGTGCTCTGTGATGTCCTGCTGGAGGCTGCCGATGGCACGCAGCGGGTTCTCCCCGACCCGGATGCCGAGCTGACCCGGCTGGACATCAACGAGGGCAGCACTGTCACCCTGCGGGATCACAGGCTGGCCAAGGCGGTGCACAAGGTCTATTT
>NZ_JARFIS010000213.1:0-339 GCF_029076575.1 Faecalibacterium sp. DFI.5.82 | reverse complement strand
GCCAGCTGGTGCCCGTGAAGTACCCCGACCCCCAGAAGCTCAGCGAGCTGCCGGGCTACGAGAAGGAGCGGGAAAAGGTCATTGCCAACACCCGCGCCCTGCTGGCCGGTTCCCCCGCCAACAAGGTTCTGCTCTACGGCGATGCCGGCACCGGCAAATCCAGCACGGTCAAGGCCATTGCCAATGAGTACGCCACCGACGGCCTGCGGCTGGTGGAGGTCAAGAAGAACCAGCTCTACCAGATCCCCGACCTGATGGATCAGCTGGCGGCCAACCCGATCAACTTCATCCTCTTCATCGTTGACCTGAGCTTCTCCTCCAACGACGACAACTTTGCCG
>NZ_JARFIS010000212.1:0-340 GCF_029076575.1 Faecalibacterium sp. DFI.5.82 | reverse complement strand
GGTGATGTACGGCTCTGTGCCGTAATACTTTTTCAGGTCGATAGACTGTAAAATGCTCATAAAATTCAATCCTTTCTTTGTATGTTGTAAATGCGGAACGCTGCTGCGCCGGTGGCCGCCAACTGTACCAGAATCAGCACAGCGAACAGGCCGAAGCTCTCATAGTAGAAAAGTTCATCCCAAAACAGGAGAACATCACAGAGAGCAGTCAAGGCAACCGTCCAGCGGATGTGCCGGGCCAGCCAGTGCCGGAACACCAGCACAAGGACAACGGGTGGGACGATCAGCAGCACCAGATTCAAAATCAATGTCGGGGTCAGTTCCATTGCGTTGCCTCCTC
>NZ_JARFIS010000211.1:0-340 GCF_029076575.1 Faecalibacterium sp. DFI.5.82 | reverse complement strand
GCATGACACGTATAATCCGCTGCATTTTCCACCGCATTCCCAGTTGCTGCTGTGATCGTAGAAGCTTTTGACTCCCTCCGTGACGGAGAATATGCCTCGAACCAAACCGTGATAAGTCCTATCACGGACCCTCAGATAATACCGACCGGGCTGATGCCAAGCACTGGTAAAGAGCTGAACTCCTCGCCGATAAATCCACTCAGAAAGGAACACAATCCCCATGTGGAAACGATTCCCAGCACACATCCTGCTGGAACAGCAGTTTTACACCAGAAAAGAGCTTCCAGCCGGACAAGCATCCGACCCTGATTTTTTCCTGCCCCAAGACAACGCAGCATTC
>NZ_JARFIS010000210.1:0-340 GCF_029076575.1 Faecalibacterium sp. DFI.5.82 | reverse complement strand
GGGCTGCACCAGCACCAGTTTTACCTGTGTGCACGGCCTGTATGATTACGGCAACGTCACTTCGGCCCACGATCTGGCCCTGATCGCCAAGGCCTGCGCCGAGAATGAGACCTATATGCAGGTGGCAAACACCCTGAGTTATACTCTGCCAGCCACCAACCTGCACCAGAACGAGCGCACCATCACCTCCACCAACCTGATGCTCAACCCGGAGTACCCCTACTACCGGGATTACATCCGGTGCATGAAGACCGGTTTTACCACCTTGGCGGGCCGGTGCTATGTGACCTTTGCCCAGAAGGATCTCCATACCTACGGGCTGGTGGTGCTGGGCTCTGAC
>NZ_JARFIS010000021.1:0-2159 GCF_029076575.1 Faecalibacterium sp. DFI.5.82 | reverse complement strand
GCAAGCTGAGCCATGCGCAGTTTATTCCGCACATTGCCGGAAAGATACTCGTCCGCAGTCTGCCAGCCTGCTTCCGGCTCATCTG
The DNA here is from genome assembly GCF_029076575.1 of Faecalibacterium sp. DFI.5.82. Lineage (NCBI taxonomy): Bacteria > Bacillati > Bacillota > Clostridia > Eubacteriales > Oscillospiraceae > Faecalibacterium > Faecalibacterium sp. DFI.5.82. Next base: position 2,074 of record NZ_JARFIS010000021.1, on the reverse strand, counting down.
CATCCGCAGAAGGGTCTTTGAAAATCACGCCTTGCAGCTCTGCGGTAATACGCTCATAATCGCCGGGAGAGCCGAGAAGTTCCGCCATATAGGGCAGATCAACACGGCCATGTTCTCCAATGGACACTGCCAGTGCTTCGCTGGGGGTGTCCACGCTGGTGACGGTGCGCTCCGGGCGAATCGTTCGCTTGGTGAACATATCCGCCTTGCTTTTGAGCTGTTTATTCTCATCGAGATTTTCCAAAGAGCAGAGCAGATAGTAGGAAGAATCATCCTCAAACAAACGCCCATTTTTGCGGTCGTTGAGCAGACCGTATTTTGCGGTAAAAACGTCATAAGCTGTGTTCAGCTTTGCTTGGGTTGCCTTAATGTCCTCATCCGGGTAATCGTCCAGCTGCTCCTGAATCAGCTGGTTGACGATCTGCCGCAGTTCCACCATGCCGGTGACACGGGCTTTGGCATTATCGGACAACTCCACCTGCGTCATAATCGAATTTTCTCGGTAGTACACCTCACCGTCCACCACGGCATAGGAGAAATTCTTTACATCCGGGTCAGCGGGGAGCGTCTTGCGCTCGACTTCTGCATCCGCAACATCTGGTGTTTCCACCTCGACTTCAACATACTGGCCCTCAATATGCTGTACCGCTTCGGCAAGCTGGTCGGCCAGCACTGCGCCCTCGATGGGGGCAACCGTCAGTTCCTCCCGTCCGTATTGGGTGCTTTCGGTGGTCAGTTCGCCCAGAATCATCTCCGGGTGGTCCACGAAATACTGGTTGATGGCAAAGCCGTCCTCGGTCTTGCCGAGCTGCACCCAGTCCGGCTCATGGTCGATGGGGCGGTCACGCTTTTGCAAAAAGATAATGTCGCTGACAACATCTGTGCCAGCATTGGCACGGAACGCATTGTTCGGCAGACGGATGGCACCCAGCAGATCGGCACGTTCTGCCATGTGCTTGCGGGCGGTGCTGTCCTTGCTGTCCATGGTGTAGCGGCTGGTAACAAAGGCAATAATGCCGCCCGGTCGCACTTGGTCGATGGCTTTCGCAAAGAAATAATTGTGGATGCTAAAACCAAGTTTGTTGTACGCCTTGTCGTTGACCTTGTACTGACCAAATGGCACGTTACCCACCGCCAAATCGTAGAAATCACGACGGTCGGTGGTCTCAAAGCCCGCCACGGTAATGTCAGCCTGCGGATACAGTTTTTTCGCAATACGCCCGGTGATGCTGTCCAGCTCCACGCCGTATAAGCGGCTGTCTGCCATGCTGTCCGGCAGCATTCCAAAGAAGTTGCCCACGCCCATACTAGGTTCCAGAATGTTACCGCTGTGGAAACCCATGCGCTCCACGGCATCGTAGATACTACGGATGACGGTAGGGCTGGTATAGTGGGCGTTCAGGGTGCTGGAACGGGCAGCAGCATACTCATCCTCGGAAAGCAGCCCTTTCAGTTCGGTGTACTCTTTTGCCCAACTATCTTTGCCGGGGTCAAAAGCGTCTGCCAGACCGCCCCAGCCTACATACTGGGAAAGCACCTGCTGTTCCTCGGCGGTGGCACCACGATGCTCCTGTTCCAGCTGGAACAGGGTTTTGATGGCCTCGATATTTCTTGCGTACTTCTGCTTTGCGCCGCCCTCGCCCAGATGTTCATCTGTGATGTGGAAATTCCCGACAGGTTCAGACTCAGGTTCTGCGTTGACGGCTTTATCCAAAGCTGCGGCATCCGGGAAAGTCTGCACTTCGCCGTCAATGACCGTTGAGATCGGCAGTTCATCCAGTTCTTCGTCAGACGGCTCCGGCTCGTCCTTGTCTGCTAAAAATTTTGCGTGTTCGACTTTGAGCCACTCGGCGGCTTCTCTGTCTGCAACTTCTTTTTTCAGATTTTCCAGATAAGATTCTGCCTGCTTCTCGTTAGAAAACTGTGGAACGGCGTGATTGGTTTCACAGTAGTCATCATAAAGATCATCCCAGATAGCAAAAAGCGGCATTTTACCGTCAACGACTTTTCGGACAGAGAAACGTTCGTATTCAGGCACTTCGGATTCCTTGGCGATGGCTTCTGCCTGCGCCAG
>NZ_JARFIS010000209.1:0-340 GCF_029076575.1 Faecalibacterium sp. DFI.5.82 | reverse complement strand
TGCGGGGCAAACCCTCTCAGTCTGCTCACGATGTTCGCAGCCAGCTCCCCCGAAGGGGGAGCTTTATTTGTGCTGACCGGAAGATGCAAAATGCTCCCCCTTTCGGGGGAGCTGGCATCGCGCAGCGATGACTGAGAGGGTCAAATCTCCTTACCGTTCCATGGTGTGTGTGGCAAACACCTGTTCGTCCTCCCACCAGACGGGGGCCTTTGCGGCAAGGCTCTTGGGCACATCCAGAAGCCGCTGGTTGCAGCTGCCCCGGACGCGCAGGGAGATATCGTGCTGGGCTTCCACAAAGCGGCCGTCCACCAGAACATCCAGCAGGCTCAGCAGCTCATCG
>NZ_JARFIS010000208.1:0-340 GCF_029076575.1 Faecalibacterium sp. DFI.5.82 | reverse complement strand
AGCCAGAACAGCCCCTTGATGCGGCTGCGGCCATCCAGCGCAGCCAGCAGGGCGCGTTCCTGCACAGTCCCGGCAAACTGTGCCATCAGGTATTCGACCAGCTGGTCGGTGGGCTTCATGCACTTTTTGCCGTTGACCACACATTGGGTATAGTATCTGCCGATCTGCGGCAAAAGATGCAGCATCCGGGCGGTGGAGGGGCCTACGCCCTCCACTGTCAGCAGATCCTCCTCGGAAGCATCCAGCACCCCGGCAAAGTCTCCGAACCGATTTATGAGGTCATGGGCAAGGCCGTTGGTGTCCTTGCGGGTGTTGGTGATGTAAAGGACATATTCCAGCG
>NZ_JARFIS010000207.1:0-340 GCF_029076575.1 Faecalibacterium sp. DFI.5.82 | reverse complement strand
CCTGAACCAGCCGAATCTCGAGGCTGTCAAGGCTGGTGCCTCCAACCTTGTGCGCCACATCGACAACCTGAAGAACGGCTTTGGCCTGCCGGTGGTGGTGGCCATCAATGCCTTCCCCACCGACACCCCGGAGGAGCAGGCATACGTTGAGCAGGTTTGTGCCGAGCAGGGCGTGCCCTGCGTCCTGAGCGAGGTGTTCGCAAAAGGCGGCGAGGGCGGCTAGGCTCTGGCCGAGAAGGTGCTGGAGGTCATGGAGGACCGTCCCATCCAGTACGTCTACCCGCTGGAGATGCCCCTGAAGCAGAAGGTGGAAGCCATCGCCAAAAAGATCTACCGTGCC
>NZ_JARFIS010000206.1:0-341 GCF_029076575.1 Faecalibacterium sp. DFI.5.82 | reverse complement strand
CACTCTGTCGGCGGTAAAGAGCTCGTCGGAATCCACCTGCACGGTGTCCACACCGCCAAGCTCCTCAATGGCAGCCCAGCCGGGCACCACGGCACCGGCGGCGGCAGGGGTCTTTTGCAGGCGCAGAGAAGCGATGCCCGCAACCAGGGTGGAGGACAGCGGTGCACCCATGCAGAGCATGGAGGTCAGGGCTGCGGCCATGCCGTTGGGCCCACCGCCAAACAGCAGGAACACAAGTCCGCTGAGCACGGCAGCACCCAGCAGGATCAGGGCTGTCTTGCGGTCGCGGCGCTCACTGGCGCGCTCCCCGAAGCTCTGCTCCACCAGTGCTTCGTCCCACT
>NZ_JARFIS010000205.1:0-341 GCF_029076575.1 Faecalibacterium sp. DFI.5.82 | reverse complement strand
CGCCATTGGCATAGCCAATTCCCAGGCGAATGCGACCGGCTTTTTGATGATGCCTGCTGAGTCGATCGATTACGTCGTTGGCAACCTTGATGATACCCTGCTCAATGTCTTTTTGACGGCTGAGATCTTTAGGCATGACCTGTGAACTGCTCCAGCTGGGATTTTTAGGGGTCAGCCGTACGCAAAGATCAGTGCGGTCAATACCCCAAGCCAACGCGTAAAGATGAGTACCGGCAATGCCAAATTCATGCTTGAGCCAATGAGGATCGGTATGAGCTAGATCGCCAACGGAATTAATGCCTAAAAGATTTAGTTTCGCAGCTGTTTTTTTACCAATACTC
>NZ_JARFIS010000204.1:0-341 GCF_029076575.1 Faecalibacterium sp. DFI.5.82 | reverse complement strand
TGAAGCAGATGATCCAGAAGTATGTGGAGTTCCAGGACGAGGTGGTGCGCCGCCGCACCCAGTATGACCTGTAAAAGGCCCGGGAACGCGCCCATATTCTGGAAGGCCTGAAGAAGGCCACCGACATCGTGGATGAGCTGATCGCCACCATCCGTGCCTGCAAGGGCGGCATGAGCGAGGCCAAGGCTGCCATCATGGAGCAGTTCGGCTTTGATGACCCGCAGGCAGATGCCTTCGTCAAGCTGCAGCTGGGCCGTCTGGCTGGTCTGGAGATCCTGAAGATCGAGGAAGAGCTGGGCTCCCTGAACGCCAAGATCCGGGATTGGGAAGAGATCCTGGCC
>NZ_JARFIS010000203.1:0-341 GCF_029076575.1 Faecalibacterium sp. DFI.5.82 | reverse complement strand
GGGTCTTCTCTGGTGTCCAGCTGCACGGTCAACAGATTTTCACCCTCCCGATCTACAAGGTCGGTGATCTCCACCGTAAAGCCGGTATATCCGCCCCGGTGCTGCCCGGCAACCCTGCCGTTGACCCGCACCACCGCCTGATGAGCAGCTCCGTCAAAGCGGAGGAACAGCCGGGGCGCAGCCTGCACCGGCGGCACCCGGAACCGCTTGCGGTAGCCGCAGACCATCTAATAATCGGCGGGGGAGGCATAGTGCAGTGGCACCTCCCGGCAGGTATGGGGCAAGCGGACGGTTTGTTGTTTTGGCACCGGAAGCCTTTGGCAAGGGGCTGCCGGTGCCAA
>NZ_JARFIS010000202.1:0-341 GCF_029076575.1 Faecalibacterium sp. DFI.5.82 | reverse complement strand
GTTCTGGCTCTCCCAGTTTTCCCCTGTGGGGCGGGCTGCCACGCCTTTTTCCGTTGCCGCCTGGTTTGGCACTTTTCAACGGTCCCGTTTCGTGTTACAATAAGAAAAAACGAAACCGGGTGATTTTTTTGGACTTTTATGGTACCATTGGCCCCGCTTGTGCCCAGCTGGAGACCTTGCAGCGCATGGTGGAAGCTGGCATGACGGGCATCCGCATGAACCTTTCCCACGGGCCCCTGTCGGCCCACAAAGACTGGCTGGATATCATCCACGCCGTGGGCATCCCCCAGCTGCTCATCGACCTGCAGGGGCCGGAGCTGCGCATTGGCACGCTGCCCCAG
>NZ_JARFIS010000201.1:0-342 GCF_029076575.1 Faecalibacterium sp. DFI.5.82 | reverse complement strand
CATGAAAAAGGAGCTGGCCCGGGGCGGTCAGGTGTACTACCTGCACAACCGCGTGGACAACAACCAGTCCACCGCCGCCCAAGTCAGCCAGATGGTACCCGGTGCCCGGGTTGGCATTGCCCACGGCAAGATGACCGAGGAGGAGCTGAACCCGGTCTGGCAGCATCTGCTCAACGGCGAGAGCGACATTCTGGTCTGCACCACCCTGATCGAAACGGGCATCGATGTGCGCAACTGCAACACCCTTATCATTGAGGTTGCCGACCGAATGGGCCTTGCCCAGCTGTACCTGATCCGGGGCCGGGTGGGCCGCTCCGGCCGCAAGGCCTACGCCTACTTCAC
>NZ_JARFIS010000200.1:0-342 GCF_029076575.1 Faecalibacterium sp. DFI.5.82 | reverse complement strand
ACCTGACCGCACAGCTTGCCGGGCAGGTGCTGCAATACGACCGTGAAAACGGTCTGACCTACCGGAAGGAGGAAGTGAATGAAGCAAATTGAGTATAATTTGCTGGAGGAACGCTGGGTGCGGGTGCGCGGGCAGGATTACACCGTGCAGGAAGTTTCTCTGCCGGATGCCCTGCTGCACGCCCACGAATACCGTGACCTGGCCGGAGAACTGCCCCCCCAAGATGCCGCCATGCTGCGGCTGCTGCTGGCGGTTCTGCACACGGTGTTTTCCCGGGTGGATGGAAACGGTACTCCAGCCCCCTTTGAGGAAACGGACGATGCCCTGATCCGCTGGGAGGAG
>NZ_JARFIS010000020.1:0-3210 GCF_029076575.1 Faecalibacterium sp. DFI.5.82 | reverse complement strand
CACGGCTCTGTGCCTGATTGATGTGATCCAGAACTGCCCAGTCTGCAAAGAGGCCGTCAAAGAAGAAATCCGCAAATTTCAAAAAGCTGTCCACCGTAACCTGAAGGTCTGCGGTGATCTCAACATCAGCAAGCTCAGTTTTGAACCGCCGCAGTTCCACTTGAAGCTGTTCGATTTGTTCCTGCGCATCGTCCAGTTCCGCATACTTGGCGAGATCCACCCCTAGACCACCGCCCATTACGTCCCATGTACTCCAGCCCTCGGCATTGTCGAGGGTTTCGAGAACTTCATTGACCGTGTGCAAGGCAGTCTTTCCGGCGTTGATGGCTTCCAGCAGCTCCCGCTTTTGGACTTTCAGTGCGGCAATGCGGCTTTCGCTTTCCGCAATCTGCTGTGCGGCAGGGTGGGCAGAGGCTTTGATGCTTTTGATTTTTTCGGAAAGAGCAGCTTGATACTGACTTTCGCAATCGGACAGCCGTGCCAGTCTATTTTGAATCTGCTCCAAGTCGGCATCAACGGAAGAAAGGTCATGGAGAGCAGCATCGTACTTAACACGGGCTGCATAGGCTTCCTGCCGTTCCTTGTCCAGCTTCTCATCCATCTTTCCGATGACCTGATAGAAAAATGCGGCAAGGCTGTGTCCCTCCAGACGGTCCACATCAGCCTGCTCTGCCAGCTTGGATTTTTCCAGCTTTTTCAGGCGGTCAGCAAGCGTATCTCTCTGGGCGGTCAGTTCTTTCTGTTTTGCTTCGCAGCTTTTCTTTTCAGCGACCTGCCGCCAAAGTTCTTTCAATGTAGAATCACTCATATGGAATGTCCTTTCCAGGCATTACGTTTCTTCATTCAGAAGCTGGTTCAAAAAATGCTGCCGATTATTTACAAATGTTTTGGTGATAACGTAGCTGTCCGTATCTTCATACTGACAAGGATGAATCGTGCCATTGTCGAAGCTAAAAATTTCAGCATCAGGCATTCCGAGGAGAATGGGTGAATGTGATACTATAATGAATTGCGCCCCTTCTTGGGCACACCGATAAATGTTAATCAGTAACGTGAGCTGCCTCTGCGGGGATAGCGCAGCTTCCGGCTCGTCAAAAATATAGACTCCATCTGCATCCATGTAGTCCTGCGCAATGGCGAGGAAACTTTCACCGTGTGATTTTTGGTGATAGCCTTTGGAGGGGTGATTGTCATCGGAATAGTCGATTTCCTTGGTGGCTACATTGTAGAAGCTCTCTGCCCGGAGAAAATACCCGAACTTTGGTCTACGATACCCTTTGGAAATCGTCATAGCCTCACATAGTTCCGAATGGGAGTTGTATGTGGAAAATGAATAATTCTTCGTTCCACCCTCTGCGTTGAAGCCGTAAGCAACAGCGATTGCTTCCAGAAGCGTAGATTTTCCGCTTCCATTTTCGCCAACAAAGAACGTAATGGGCTTATGGAATGTAAAAGTGTCGATTCCGCTGATGGCAGGAATCTGACGAATATAATTGTAGGGGCGAACTCTGTTCCAGTCGATGGTCAGCCCTTGGATAAACAGATCGTTCATACAGCACTCCTTACTATATAGTGTAGGAGAACACTTAGTTCCGCTCAAACCCAAGATAGCGGGTGCCCTGAAAACTCAGCTTTCCGATGTCGCCCTGCACGAGCAGACCATAATCGCTTCCGTCCACTTCAAATTCCATCCGGTCTCCGCTTTCTACCTGAAAGGTCACATAATAGGAAGTGTAGGTGCTGGTTCTATATCCATGTGCACCAGACAAATCTCCAGCATTTGCAGTGTCGGAATGCGAAATATCAGTTCGCTTTGCTACTACTGCTGCCGGAATAGATAGACGGGGTGAGTGATTGTTTTTGTTCCATGTGCGAAGATTTGAAATCAGCGTAAAAATAAATAGACACATCAATCCGAAAAAGATAAGTGGGAATACTATGCTGAACACAGCGTTAAACCAGCCAAAAAACATATTACTCCTCCAGAATTTCTTCCAGCAGCTCTTTTATATCGTCCAGAAAAGATTCTTCTCCGAGGGTGTTCACCTTGAAGAACACCGCTTGACTGCCTCCTGCGGTGATGGCAGACAGCCGAACCGGACTGTCCGCATTCTGGAACATGGTCAGAGTCAGACTCAGGCGGTTGCCGCCCATCATGCTGTACCGTTCAAACACCCGGACACTGCACCGAGCATCGCCCTCTTTGAAATCACTGCCTGCCTCCAAATCTGCAGACCAACTGCTGTCTGGAATTTCATTTTCCAGCTTCCGAAGCAACTTGTCAAAGTTTTTGTTTCGGATGGTCTTTTCAAAGATTGCCATAATGGTTCCTCCGTTCTGACAATAAAATTCAGTCCCTTAATCTTGATACGAGCAGAGCCACGGGAAAATTGCGGAGAAATCGCTTGAAGAGAGGATTTTTGTCTGATTTGATTATAGCATATCTTTTGGAAGAACAAAATACTTTATGTACGCCGCCCGCAGGCGGCAAAAATCAGTCCGGGGGAAATTCCAGTTCGGCAAACTCCGCATCGGTCAGCAGTTTCAACTTTTCGATAACACCCTCCGACAGTTCCTGCAGAGCGGTTTCATCGGGCATCAGGTAGCACTGCATGAGCCGCAACTCGTGGATAAGCCCCAGCCGGGTGCCGGTGTTGTAGAGCATCATCAGGGTCAATTCCTCGTGGTCAAAGTTCATGTTCATCCCTCGCTTTCCGGCAGACGGTAGGATTGCACTCCGGGGCATCGCACTTTTCCTTGAGATTCATCAGTACCGAATGGCGTTCCGGCTGCTTGTCCAGAAACCCCTGTAAATCTTTGAAGCCGATGCTGTCCACATAATGCACAGACACCTCGCCATTGCGTTTGAGTGCGATCACATCGCTGACCGACAGGCTGTGCCCCTCAAAATCCTGCGGACGGGAGAGGTTGAACACCTGAAACAGTTCTTCCAAAACCTCATTGTTCGGAGCATCCTGCCACATGGCGGGCAGATCAGCATAGTAGGTGACCTCGTAATGCTCCGGGTCGGGCGTTTTGCCTCGACGATTCAACTCCCGCATAGAAGCAAATCTTTCATCGAAGATTTTTTCGTCATGCCGCAGTTGCATCACCATATAAACATCGCATCCTGCGTTCAGAAATTTCTGCGGGATGTCCGGCATGAGTTCGCCGTCAAAATTCTGGTTCCATTTTTGCTGCATTGTCCAC